>CAZJYS010000009.1:0-29638 GCA_964550075.1 uncultured Methylomonas sp. | reverse complement strand
AATTTTTCAAAATCATCCAGTGATAACCCGATTGGTTATAATGCTGGTATTAGGGTAAATATTCAAAAATTAAAACAAATTCCCTATGTCGTATTGAAAATCATTTGGGGGAGGGTGAAAAATAATGGCGGATGGCATACACAAAATTTTGATTGTTGGCGGTGGCGCTGCTGGCTTGGAATTGGCAACCCGATTGGGTCAGCAACTGGGAAAGCCGGGTTTGGCGGAAATTACTTTGATGGACGCCACCTCCACTCATATCTGGAAGCCGTTGCTGCACGAAGTGGCATCAGGCACCTTGGCAGAGGCCGAGGAAATTGAATACATGGCGCAAGCCCACCGCAATCATTTCCGGTTTCTGTTCGGTAAAATGGAAGGCTTGAATCGCGAGGCTAAGGAGATCATCGTTAGCCCCATCGCCAACAAACAAGGCATCGAACTGATTCCTCGCCGCAAATTCAAATATGACACCCTGGTCATGTCTGTAGGCAGTGTCAGCAATACCTTCGGCATCAAAGGCGTCGATCAACACTGTATGTTCATCGATACCACCACCCAAGCCTATCGCTTTCAAAAACAATTGGTAGAAACCTACTACATCCAGTCTTATGCCAATCAAAACAGTCAGCGAGAAAAACCATTATCGATTGTGATTGTTGGTGCTGGCGCTACCGGTGTGGAGCTGTCCGCCGAATTGTACGAAGTCACCAAACTACTGGCGACCTATGGATTGGAAGGTTCGATCAAAGTCAATATTACAATTATTGAAGCCGCCACCCAATTACTTCCAGCATTGCCAAATCGTCTATCTACGGCAACTCAGGAGCAACTAGTCAAGCTTGGGATTAATTTAAAGCTGGGTCGACGGGTCACCGAAGTGACAGAAACAGCTGTACACACTCACGATGGTGAAGTTTTTGATGCCGATTTAAAAGTCTGGGCAGCGGGTATTAAAGCGCCTGATTGGATGAAAAATCTGGATGGATTGGAAACCAATCACATCAATCAGTTGGTGGTTGATCAAACACTCCAAACCAGCGACGACAATATTTTTGCCATAGGTGATTGTGCCGCCTGTGCTTGGGAAGGCCATACCGGCAACATTCCGCCACGTGCTCAAGCGGCACATCAACAGGCCTCGACCGTAGCTAAAACCATCATCAACCGGCTGAAAGGCAAGCCAGCCGTGCCTTTCGTTTATCACGATTATGGTTCCCTGGTGTCTTTGGGTAAGTTCAGTACGGTAGGCAGCCTGATGGGGAGTTTGATGGGTACCGTTAGCGTCGGCGGTTTTATCGCTTATATGGTGTATCTATCCTTGTATAAAATGCACCAAGTGGCTATCCACGGCTATTTCCGCACCGCCATGTTGACGCTATCCAATCTATTTCGGCGTAGTACTCACGCTAAAATCAAAATGCACTGACTTTAATCTTACCGAGTAATCTGAATGTTAGAAATTGAATACGAATTCCGCGAGAAAGACCTGATTCACTTTAACGAATTAAGGCTTAAAACCGACCCGGTCTTGCAAAAAAAAATCCGCCAAAATCGTTTGCTTGTGCCTGGCGTGATGCTGGTTTTTGGGCTTTTTTATTATGTTTATTATGTCGACATGATGACGACAGCCTATATAACCCTATTGGCTTTGGGCTGGGGCATCGCTTCGCCTTTCATTATGAAAATCGACCTGCGCCGCCAGTTTTTCGACAAATATACCGAAGCGGAAAAAAAAGCGATGTTCGGAATTCACACGTTGAAAATAGAGCCGGAATATTTATTGGAAAAGTCGCCGGGTGGAAAACACAAAACGGCCTGGAGCGATATGCTCAGAGTGGAAAGGCATAAAGAGTACGTCTATATTTATGTCGATATTGACGCCGCCATTGTGATCCCGCGTGAAACTGTTAAAAGCGGCGATTTGAAAGCCTTTGTCAAACAAGCTGAAAGCCTGATTGATCGTTTAGGGTAAAACACCATCGCGACGCTGAATGTATAATCGACAGGCATCGACACAATCCGCTTTGGTTTTAAAAGGCCCATTAATTTTGTCAACGGTAAAAAACCACCAGCCCTGCTCATTAACATAGTAACGATCCTGAGGTTTGAATAAGGGTTTGTGATTGTTGCGGGTTGGCTTGTTCATTAATACTTGTGTTTCACTGAAAATTCTTGGTAATGATAAAAATTTACCCGACTTGCTGCAAACAGCATTGACTATCAGAGTATTTTCAGTACTAAATGATTGCACTTAATTTAAGGAGATGTTTCATGAAAAAAAAATCAATACTGGCTTCGATTCTTCTAGCTTTAACCTCATTGAGTGGTTGCGGCATATATAATCAATACCACTATGTCAAAGATGATGATTTGGTGGAAGTCAGTTATGAAGTTACTGAGCATCTGCTGCTTAATTTGAAACAACCCTTACCTAAAGGTAGTCTGATTGTCGTCAATTCATTGGTGAATGTGAATGATCTAGGACAAACACTGCCATTCGGTCGTATCGTTTCCGATCAAATTACTTCAGCGCTGAGTCGCTCCAGCTATCGCGTCATGGGTATGGAGCTACCAACTGAAATTTTCGCCAAAAATGATGCAGGCATTTTGGTGTTGCCGGAAAAGACTAAGCAAGCTCTGAATGATGTTCATGCCAATGCGTTAGTTCTCGGTACTTACGCTGCGGGTCAGAAAAATGTTTATGTTTCCTTGAAAGTTGTCGAACTGGCGACACAAAACGTGATTTCGTCGACTGACTATTCCATTCCTATGGGGCCGGATGCCAAACGTTTGACAACTTTACCTCAAGTTAAAGAAGAATAATCTTGTAATTAACGGCGAGTAGTTTGCCGAATATTAAGCTACTCGCAGTTTTGCTAGTCCTAGCTTAAGCGCTGAATCAGGCTCGTATAGCGTTTCTTTTTTCTGTATCCGAATGGCTCAAGGTCGATAGCATGTTTTCTGCGCATTCTCTGATCAAGCTGCTCCGCTACCTGCCACTGGTTTTATGTTTCACGCCGGATTGGGCATTCGGAGAAATATCCCCTCTTTTCAAGCCTGTGGTGGCTTTGCAAGCTCGCGATCTAGCCATTATCGTCAATGATAATGATCCTTTGAGTAAACAAATTGGAGATTATTATCAGCGGCAGCGACAGGTGCCATTGGATCAGGTTATCCATGTGCGTTTTGCCGCCAATCACAACATCTTGAACAAAGCCGAATTCAAGAAAATCAAGCAACAAGTTGATAGCCAAACGCCAAAACATGTTCAAGCCTATGCATTGACCTGGATAAAACCGTTTCGCGTCGAGTGCATGTCTATCACCACAGCCTTTGCTGCCGATTTTGATCCGGCTTTTTGTGCCGAGGGTTGTCAAGTAACACGCAATAATCCCTATTACGCTTCAGACTCCGCCAAGCCTTTTGATCAGCATGTCTGGCGGCCAACCATGGTGGTTGCAACTCAGGATTTTGCGGAAACCAGGAAGCTGATCGATCGTGGCATAGCGGCGGATTTTTCACAGCCTAGAGGTTCGGCGTATTTGCTTAAAACCTCGGATCGTGCCCGAAGCTCCAGGGCTGAAGCCTTTTTGTCGATTGCGGAAAAGTTCAGGCCTTATTGGCCGGTTAAGTATCTGGAGCAGGATTATATTGCCGGTCGTGATGATGTCATGTTCTATTTTACCGGGCTTACTGTGGTGCCTCATCTCGGTGATAATCACTACCTACCCGGTGCGGTAGCCGACCATCTGACATCGGCTGGCGGGGTACTAACGGGCAGTAGTCAGATGAGTATTCTGGAATGGCTGAAGGCTGGGGTGACAGGCAGTTATGGGGCGGTTGTGGAGCCTTGTAATTTTCCGGTGAAGTTTCCTAATCCCGAAATTCTGATGTTTTATTATTTAAAAGGCAGTAGTTTGATTGAAGCGTACTGGAAGAGTGTGGCTCAACCCGGCCAAGGTATTTTTGTCGGTGAACCACTGGCAAAGCCTTTTGCTTATGCTAAACAGCCCTGAAAAATAAGTGATTGGGATTGGCAGGCGTTTTCGCGCCTGCTCAGAGTATGAAGGCTATTTCTTGGTCATGAAAAAATAAAGAAATTTACATTTCAAAATCATATCTTTGCCTTCCATCTCGACAACGGCGCAGTCTTCGTACTTTTCACGGCCTGGCGTCACCTGTTTTTTGATCACGCCTTCAGATACGCTGTATTTGATGGGGACGGTCATTTCGCCAATGCCACTGCGAGCGTCTTCGCCAGTGGTTACCAATGTGCCATCTTTTTGAAATTCCCACGTAACTTGCAGAGCTTTCTTTTCTCTATCGAGCGCCAGAGCCTCAGCAGTCACTTGCCACTTGCCCAAAAGTTTGGAATTGTCTTCCAGTTTGACTTCGGCGTGCGCCGAAAAAACCACGAATGCTGAGAATAGGGATAAAAGTGTTGTTATTTTTTTCATTGAGTTCTCCCGACAAAGCGAAAAGATAGATTGAATCTGCAATATAGCATAATCAATTTTGCTGACCGCTTTTTTCTCCGGGCGCCCATTGCAGGCGAGTTTGGGATATTTGGTCATGCCAACACAATTTGTTTTTTGCTATCAATGACCAGAAAAAGCCTAGGCCTAGGCAGGCCCAAGAAATCAATGCAGCCCCAAATCTTATTGTCGCTTGTTTCCAAGTGACAGAGCCGCCGTTAAAGTTACAGACTCTGATTTTCCAGGCCCTTAATCCTAAAGTCTGACCGCCATGAGTCCAAAACCAGCCATAAAATGAATAGCTGACCAGTAGTAAATAAAGTTGGTAGTAAATCTTTTGGGAAGCGAATGCCTGTTCGGAAATGAAGGGCCGAATGAGCGCTGTGGCGAAAAACAACACGGCCAACAACAAAAGTGTATCGTAGAGAATGGCACCCACTCTACGCAAAAAGCCCGGCGTTGCCGGGTAAGCAACGTCGGGCTTTGGATGTGTTTCAGGGTCGTAAGCTTGCAATTACTTGCGGAACAATTCTAGTTTTTGTCCCATATACATGCTCATCGCAACCAGGGCGCCCACCATGACAACTGAAAACAAAAACGGTGGTCTGTGGAATAATAGCAACGCAAAATCAGCTATAAATAGACTGGTAAATAAGGGCTGGTCAATAAAGCCATTCAGAATTTTCTTAAACATTTCCCCGAACTCCTAAAATAATTGCCGACTACATCAGGCAAATCAATGAATCTAATAATTTTTTAGTATCACCCGACCATGACACCACTAACCTGATGATTCTACTATATCATTGGTGAATGTAAAAGTAGGGTTTGGATTGAGCTGAAATCTTGCGCAATGATATGATAATGCCTTGAGTGGTATTAATTTGGTCGACCCATCGGCCTCATATCATTGGGTATCAGGGAAATACAGGAATAACTTGATTTGGATTTGAATTCAGGCTGTGATGTTTTTCCATGAAGTTCAAACGTAACTGCTTGGCTGCAGTTCATTAGGCGTTCAAAAAAACAGGGTTATAGCCATTTTTAAATTTTTCAAAAAAATATTTTCTGGGAACGAATCACCTGCTGCTCATGTGGCGAATGCAGAAGCTGTGGTAACTTTTAACGCAGTTAAAATTTATCCACGATCAGAGCATTGCATTTCAAGAGCACAAATCAGTGAAAATGCTTTGAAGGTCTTACAACGGCTGAAAAAAGCGAATTTTGAAGCCTATCTGGTTGGTGGTTGCGTGCGGGATTTGTTGCTAGGCCGAGAACCCAAGGATTTTGATGTGGCGACGAACGCCAGTCCCGAGCAGGTCAAACAAGTCTTCAAAAATTGCCGCATCATTGGTCGCCGTTTCAGGCTGGCGCATGTGTTTTTTGGTCGTGAAATCATTGAGGTGGCTACCTTCCGTGGCTCCGAAGCCGAAGAGTCCGAGCAGCAAGTGGTGCATGAAGACGGGCGCTTGTTGAGAGACAACGTATTCGGGACACTTGAAGAAGACGTTTGGCGCCGTGATTTCACGGTCAATGCTTTGTATTACAACATTCGCGACTTTTCCGTCGTGGACTACACCGATGGTATGCAAGATCATGCCAACGCGGTTTTGAGGCTTATTGGTGATCCCAATGTCAGGTATCGGGAAGATCCCGTCAGAATGCTCAGAGCTATTCGCTTTGCAGTAAAGCTGGGCTTTACCTTGCATCCAGACACTGAACAGCCCATTTATGCTCAAGCAGAATTACTTAAAAGCATTCCAGCTGCACGGCTTTATGACGAGGTGTTGAAATTATTCTTATCAGGCTATGGTGTGCAAACCTTTGAAATGCTGAGGCATTATGGCTTGTTTGCCATGTTGTTTCCTGCTACGGATAAATGTCTGGAAACGCAGGAGCATGAATTTCCGAGGTTGTTTTTAATTCGTGCCCTTGAAAATTCAGATCTGCGGTTTAACGAGGGTAAAAGTCTGACGCCCTATTTCTTGTTAGCGGCATTGCTATGGGAGCCTCTGCAATTAGCGGTTCAGAAACGCTTGGCGCAAGGTGATCACGAGGCCATTGCGATGCAAAATGCCGCGAATGATATTTTGACCAGACAAATCAAAATTGTTGCCATGCCTCGTCACATTACCCAGTCGATGCGGGATGTCTGGTTTTTGCAAAACAAATTTTCTAGAATTGTTGGTACCAGGCCTTATCGATTGTTAGAGCAGCCGAAATTCCGTGCGGCGTTTGACTTTTTGCAATTACGTGCAGAAACCGGTGGTGCAGATCCAGCACTAGTGGATTGGTGGGCGCGCTTTCAATTGGCGGATGAAGATTTGCGAAAAAAGATGACGACTCCTCCAAAAGGAGGTTTCAGTAATCCCAAAGGTAAGTCACGCCGTTATCGCCCTCGCGCAAAATCAGGGCCGAAAACATGAGTGTTGACGGTCTATGGGTCGAATGCTATTTGGGTTTGGGCAGTAATCTGGACGACCCTATTCAACAAGTGCTATCCGCTTCGGAAGAAATAGCCAGTCTAGAGGGGGTCGAGATTATCAAATGCTCTCCACTGTACAGCAGTCAACCGGTTGGGCCTCAGGATCAGCCGGATTTCGTCAATGCGGTGTTGCATATCAAGACTTGCTTGTCCCCGTTAGATTTACTCAAGCAGTTGCAGGCTATCGAAAACCAACATGCCAGGGTTCGGTCGCAGCGCTGGGGTGCGCGTACACTTGACCTGGATATTCTGCTTTATGGCAATCAAATTATTAATCTGCCGGACTTAATTGTGCCCCACCCTGAAATGGCTAATCGCGCCTTTGTGCTGTATCCATTGGCTGACATAGCTAGCAATGACTTAGTTATCCCCGGTAAAAGCAGTCTTAATCATCTCATTCAAGGTTGCGTCGATCAGAAGATAAGAAGGTTGGGTCTATCATGACGCTATATGCCGATAGGCCTAAAGCCTTGTCGATCAATGATTTGATCAGCATGAAACAAAATGGCGAAAAAATCAGCTGTTTGACAGCCTATGATGCCAGTTTTAGTGTTTTGTTGGATCAAGTTGGTATAGATGCCATTTTGGTTGGCGATTCTTTAGGCATGGTGATTCAGGGGCACGCCAGCACCTTGCCGGTGACGGTTGACGACATGGTGTATCACACGCGCTGCGTATCTTCAGTCAGAAACCGGGCCTTTGTCATTGCTGACTTACCCTTTGCCAGCTACGCAAAACCAGAGCAAGCCTTGGAAAATGCCGCCAAACTTTTGCAGATTGGTGGTGCGCAAATGGTTAAACTGGAAGGTCCTAAGCTTGATGTCATTCAATTCCTGGTTCAGCAAGGCATTCCGGTTTGTGGGCACTTGGGCTTGTTGCCGCAATCGGTCAATCGGATCGGTGGTTATAAAGTGCAAGGCCGAACATCCATCCAAGCCCAACAATTATTGGAAGATGCGCTAGCCATAGAGCAAGCGGGGGCCGGATTGTTGGTTTTGGAATGCATACCTGCTTTGCTGGCGGAAGAAATTACCCGGCAACTAAGTATTCCAACCATAGGCATAGGTGCCGGAGCGGGCTGTGATGGGCAAGTCTTGGTGATCTATGACATGCTGAATATTAGCGTGGGAAATCGCCCGCGCTTCTCCAAAAACTTTATGGCGGATGCCGTTAGTATTGAGGCAGCCATCAAACAATATCATCAGGCCATAAAAACCCTAACATTTCCTGCTGCTGAGCACTGCTATTAACCCCATGCAGACTGTTACAACTATCGATGCGTTAAGATCAGTCATTAGCGATTGGCGGAAAGAAGATCTGAGGGTAGCTTTTGTGCCAACGATGGGCAATCTGCATGCAGGGCATATCAAACTCATTGAGACGGCTCGCAATTTTGCTGATCGAGTAGTAGTCAGCATTTTTGTCAATCCGACTCAATTCGGCCCTAATGAAGATTTTGCCAGCTATCCACGCACCGAGCAGCAAGATCAGGAAAAATTACAGGCTTGCGGCGCTGATTTGCTGTTTCTGCCATCTGTGGCAGAAATGTATCCGCAACCGAATAAGACTCTTATTTCTGTCACTCACTTAGCAAGCATACATTGTGGTGCCAGTCGGCCTGGTCATTTTGATGGTGTCGCGTTGGTGGTTTGCAAGCTACTGAATATGGTGAGTCCGGATGTCTTGTTGTTAGGTGAAAAAGATTTTCAGCAATTGGCGGTCATCCGGCAAATGGTTAGTGATCTGAATATGTCCGTCACGATCCACGGAGTGCCTACGGTCAGGGAGGTTGATGGTTTGGCGATGAGTTCGCGTAATGGCTATTTATCTGCAACAGAAAGACAAATAGCTCCCATGCTGTATCAAGTTTTATGTCAGGTTAGGCAGGCGATTCTATCGGGCGTTAGCGATTATCAGGCCTTGCTGTTTGAACAAGTTCAAAGACTACAGCAAGCTGATTTTACAGTCGATTATTTTCAAGTTTGCCGGCAGGACGATTTGTTACCAGCAGCGGCAACTGATCTGAATTTGGTTATTTTAATTGCAGCCAAACTGGGTAAAACTCGCCTGATTGACAATATCCATTTTTCCAGGCCGGCTAGTGTTTAGCCTAATTCAGCAAATGCTTAAATTTGATAGGTGGGCCAATTTAAGGCATAATCTGCAGCCCCCTAGTTTTTGAAAGTGTTTCCTATGCATATAAACATGCTTAAAGCCAAGTTACACCGGGCGCGTGTAACGCATTCAGAACTCGATTATGAGGGTTCGTGTGCCATTGACGGCAAAATACTCGATTTTTCAGGGATACGGGAATACGAGCAAATTCATATCTACAACATCAACAATGGCCAGAGGTTTAGTACCTACGCCATTCGGGCAGAAGAGGGGTCAGGGATTTTTTCGATCAACGGCGCTGCAGCGCGTCTTGCTTGTCCTGGCGATTTAATTATCGTAGCGGCTTTTGCCAGTCTGGATGAGAAGGAGCTTAAAAACTATCAACCCAACTTGGTTTATTTTGATGCTAACAACAAAATCAGCCATTCCAGTCACGTCATTCCGGTTCAGGCCGCCTGATTGAAGAATTGCCGCCGCGTTTCGCGGCGGTTTAATTTTTATTATTTAAGCTTCCAGTACATCAATTTCACTGACTTTTTCAGTCAGTGTGATGCTTTGTTCTATCGCGATCAATACCTTTTGCAAGCCAATGCGCTTTGCACTGTTGATCACTAAGGGTGATTTGATGGAGCCTTTGATGGTGGGTTTGCCGGTATTGTTTTCATCCTGCTTATGCAGCACGATCAAGATCAATAAATCATCCGCGCTTTCCAGTTGCAGCAGTTGTTCTTCTTCGTCGGTTAAAACAAAGCTGTAGTTGATATTAAAATGTGAAGGTTGAGCCACCGACAATGTCAGGTCATCGCTGTCCACGGCTTGTAACCAGTATACGATTTCGCTGCCTTCTTGATGAAACAGTTTAAAGCGGGTTTGATCTTCAAAGCCGGGAATGCCATGAGGAAACGTCAGTATGGTATCGGGGTTTACCTGTTGATTGCCCAGCAGTTTAGATTGTATTTCCATAATATGTCGCCCGTGATGGTTCTTGTAATGTAGATGGATTTTTAACTCAGATCATTTATAGCATGTAACCCAGCATTTGCAATTGATACAGACTAAGCATTTCTCCGTATTCATCTTTAGTTTGCTATATTAGCTAAGACTGCCTAGAATCCACGCCCAATTTTCGTGGGGTGGGTTTTTAAGGATCAGCATTTGACTGATAATGTCTTTCCAAGGCTAACGATGCCATACACAAATACAACCAGTTTTCCATTATATTCACCGGAGCAATTTTTATGATCAACCAACCGACTTTAACCGTCAAACCAGGCGCTGTAGCTTTGATGGGGTTGATGGCCGCTACCCGTTTTCACCATTTTGGTACTAGTTTTGCTTTGCCGGACGCGACTCTGGCGGTATTTTTTCTGGCTGGCTTGTGGTTAGGCGGACGATATCTGTTTGCCATCCTGCTTTTGGAAGCAGGTTTTATCGATTATTGGGCGATTGCTGAAATGGGTGTCAGCGATTTCTGTATTTCATCGGCCTATATCTTTCTGATACCAACCTATGCTGTCATGTGGTTGGGTGGCAGATGGTGCGGGAAACAGCAAGTATTCTCGATGCATAGCTTGGCAAGCCGGTTTGTAGTGCTGGTTATCAGTACCTCGACAGCATTTCTACTGAGCAACGGCAGTTTTTTTCTGTTATCCAATAACAATTCCGAACTGAGCTGGGCGCATTATGTTGACGGATTCGCTGCTTATTTTCCTGCTTATCTGGGGGCTACACTGGTTTATGTCATCAGTATTTTTGCCGTTGCCTCGCTTGTGAAATCAGTTTTGATGCATAAAGCTTCGCAGCAAACTATTTGAAAGGTTCAGATTTAATCCAAACCTTGGTTGTGGAATTTTTTCCGAAAGCTTCGATTGTCTGCAGCAAAATCGCCGCCAGGGATTACCTGGATAGAAACCAGGTGCTTAGCCACGGTACATAGGTAATGATCAAGACTGCCAGTAATAGTACCAGCATGAAGGGCAGGGTGGCGCGGTATAGCTCGGTGATGGATTTATTGAAGCGATAGCTGGCGATAAATAAATCCATGCCCACAGGGGGCGTTAAGTAACCAATCTGCATATTGGCCAGGAAGACTATCCCCAAATGAATCGGATGCACGCCGTAATTAACCGCAATCGGCACGATCAGCGGCACCATGATGACCAAGGCCGAGAAAATATCCAGAATCGCCCCAAGCAACAGCAGAAACAAGTTGAGCAGCAATAAAAAGCTGAATTTGCTGTCGATATGGGCGCTGATCCACTCGAACAAGCGCATCGGTATTTCGGCGTCGATTAGATAATTAGTAAACGCCATCGATACGCCCAGAATCAGCAAAATGCCGCCGAGCATTTGCATCGCCTCGTTAATAACTTTGCTCAAACTAGCAAAGCCGATTTCTTTGTAAACAAATACCTCTATGATCAGGACATAAAGCGCCGTGACTGCGGCGACTTCCGAGATGGCTAAAACCCCACCAAAAAGACCGCCAATAATAAATGCAGGCAAGGGCAACTCCCATGCAATGGCTTTAAGCGATGCCCAGGCTTCGTGCCAGGCGAATGGCGTTTTATCCAGTTTGACGTGGCGGTTGGCCCAAACAGCCCAGGCCGCAAGAAGCGCGATCATCAACAGGCTAGGTAACAAACCGGCCAGAAACAGTTCTTGCAGCGTGAATTTTTCGCCGATGTTGATTTGCTGGACGATGACCCCATACAAAATCAACGGTACCGAAGGCGGGAGTAACAAACCCAGGCAACCGGTGGTGGTGACCAGTCCCAGACTGAATTTTGCTTCATAGCCCTCCTGAAGCAGCACAGGCAATAATAAGGCGCCCAGTGCGACAATCGTTACCCCGGATGCGCCAGTAAACGCTGTGAACATGGCGCAGGTGATCAATGAAATGATCGCCAGACCAAACGGCATCCAGCCGAACCAGGCCTTTGTCAGTCGTAACAAGCGTTGCGAAGTCTGGCTTTCTGAAAGCAAATATCCGGACAGGGTGAATAGCGGTAATGCTACCAGCAGCGGCGTATCGGCTATACGGTATATTTCGGCTGCTATGACCGACAAATCCACATCGGCTTGATAAAACCCCAACAAGGTAGCAGCCAGTATCACCGCAAAAAGCGGCGATCCCAGTAATAGCATCAAGATCAGTAAAGCCACCAATGCCAGGGTCATTGAGATTGTCCGGAATTGCTATGTAAAAAAGCGGCTACAGCATAGCGTAAGGCGATCACAGTCAATGCAAAAGGGATGATGGCTTGACATAACCAATTGGGAATGTCGGCAAAAGCACTGCCGCCATATTGATATTCCTGAATCACAAACTTGGTGCTGATCCAGGCGGTAAATCCGCACACCAAGCCGGTTAAAAAATAGCTAAGGCGATGAGCCAAGTCTTTCCAATGTTTGGGTAGTCGTTGCACCAATACATCAATGGCGATATGCCGATGCTGGCGGCTGGCGGTCATCGCACCTAGTAAAGCAATCCACAACACACAAGTGCGTGTGTAACCGTCCGCCCACATCAGGCCGCCGCCCAAGAAATTCCGCAACAGGATTTGCACAACTGCGATGGCAATCATCGACAGCAGTAGCAGCACCAATAACAAATTTTCGGTTTTTAACAGCAGTCGGTGCAGTTTTTGTAACCCGCTCATGTGATCAGGGTTTGCCCGCGCGGAATTCAGTCAAAAGATTGTGCAACTTGCCGGTTTTGTCCGGACTTAAACCGGCAGATTTTTCAAATTCGGCGTTGGTAGCGGCAATTTTTTGCTTGAGCTCGGCTGTGGATTCTGCTGAGGGTTTGATCAGTTGGATGCCTTGGTTTTGCAAGGCTGTCAACGCTTGCTGATTATCCTCACGGCTATGTTGGTCGATTTCCTTGATGGCTTTTGCCATTACATCACGAACGATTTGTTGATCCGCCGCAGCAATCTCATCAAAGGCTGGTTTGTCGATAGCCAGCACGCCGAACAGATAGAGCATCGGTAAATCGGTGATGTATTTGATTTTGCTATGCCATTGCAGCGCCAATGCGCCGACCGGGGAACCAGTGACCATGTTGATCATGCCGGTTTGCAAGCCCATCAACACATCTCTTAGCGGCAATGGAATTGGCGAAACATTCAGCGCTTGAAAAGCGCTTTGGGCGATTTTATTGTCTTCCGGTGCCCAGGCTTTTTGGTTGTTAAGATCCGCCAGAGTTTGCACAGGCGAGGTTGACATGATGTAGGCAAATCCCACATCGGCAAATCCCAGCGGTACCATGCCTTGTTGTTCCATGCCCTGCATTAAATCGGCATCCATTTTTTGCCGGACATAAGCGACTTCCTGTTCGTTTTGAAACAACAGAATCTGATTATAGAGTTGTATGTCCGGATAAACGCTGTTTAACGCACCGCTGGTGACAGCTGCGCCCTGTAATTGATGCAGACGCATTTTTCGTAATACGGTCGCGTCATCACCCATGACCCCGCCTGGATAAAACTTCAAACTGACCCGACCGCCGGTTTGTTTTTCGATTTCGTCACTGCCAGCTCGCATTTTTTGCATCCAGAACGAGCCGTCTGGCGATAATGTAGCAATTTTAAGCGTAACAGCCGACGCGGATTCGCAGCCTATGAGTAAAAGGCCAAGCGCTATTGATTTCAGTAAATTGGGTTTCATGGACATAGAAGTGCAATTAGAAATAATCGTCAGCGCTGTCCAGCAATACTTGAGCTTGCTGTTGCGCCAGAGTGTTGATCAACGTCAGACCGGGGCTGGCGACCTGGGCTGATAATACGGTTTTTAGCAAATTGTCATGCATATTTCGGTCAAAAGCCATACGTGCATAGTGTTTTGCGTATAACACCTTACTCATCAAATTATTGGGAGCAAGTTGTATGGCGCGCTCAAAATGTTGTTTTGATTGCTCGGGTTTGCCGCCCAGGGCCTCGGGAACCAGGCTTTCCATCACGGCCAGATAAAGATGGGCATTGCCTTGTTGAAAAGTTTCATCCAGTTCAAGCACTCTTTGCATGATGCGTTTCACTTGCGCCAATTGTGCGACAGCATTCCAATCACTTTTATGCGCTTGTATCCAGTTAGCCCAGGCGGAAGCAACGCTGTAGAGCCTTTCGGCGTCATCTTTATCGGTGTTTTCGAGTAGGGCTTCCAGGTCGACAAAGGATTTTTGCTGCAAGCCGCACCAGTTTTCATCATGGAGGCAGGCTCCACGTAAAGCCAAGTCCAGGCTCTTTTGACTCAATCGTTGCTTGCGTATGCCTTCATCGCTCAATAAGCTTAGATAGGCGCCATAAAGGTTGGCGGTTGATAGCAACTGATTTTCGTTAACGTCTTCGCCAGCCGTAGTGGCTTCCATTAGCAACAAATAGGCGGGTAATGCATCTGCTACTGTGGCGGGATCGTTATGATCCATGATGGTTTGTTTCAGATTGGCAGAGAAGTCCTGAGTCGCCGAGTTGATCAGATAGCTGCAGCCGTTGAGTCCCAGCAGGGTTATCAGCAAGGCGGCCTTATAATTATTTTGTTTAAGCACGTGTCCCCTCATTTGTTCATTTCATCCAGCATTTTTTCCAGTCGCTCGCAGTAGGCCTTGAGTACTTTGATGCGGGCGTAGTTTTTATCGTTGGCTTCTACCAGCAGCCACGGCGATTTACTGGTGCTGGTGCGAGCAATCATTTCATTGACTGCTTTCTGGTAATCATCCCATTTTTCGCGATTGCGGTAGTCTTCTTCGGTAATTTTAAATTGTTTATAGCTGATTTGCTCGCGCCGCTTGAAGCGCTCGATTTGCTCGTCTTTATCAATATGCAGCCAGAATTTCATGATCACGATGCCATGAGCCAACAAGGCTTCTTCAAAGTTGACGATTTCCGAGTAGGCACGTTGCCACTGACTGGGTTTGGCCAGACCTTCAACGCGTTCCACCAATACCCTGCCATACCAGCTGCGATCATATATCGTGACTTGTCCGGCTCTGGGAATATGTCGCCAAAAACGCCACAAATAATGATGGGCGCGTTCTTCATCGGTAGGCGCGGCAATGGGAATAACCTGATAATGCCTGGCATCCAGGGATTCGGTGATGCGTCTGATGGTGCCGCCTTTGCCTGCAGCATCCCAACCCTCAAATACCAGGATGCTGGAACGTTTGGCTGCCAGCGCATAGCGGCTCAGTTCGTTGAGTTTGCCCTGATATTTTTCCAGCTGATTTTTATAGCTGGACTTATTCAGATTCAAACTCAAATCCAGCGCGTCGAGCAAGTTATATTGCTCCACTTGGCTGCTGGTTAGGGTTTGCTGTTCGCTGTCAACGGATAAAGTGCTGTTGTGTTGCTGGATGTGCCTGTCGATGCGTTCCAAAACGTGTTGACCTACGGTCAGGCTACTATATCGGATGTCCGAGCCTTCCACGATCAACCAAGGGGCGCACGGCTTGCTGGTCTCGGTCAGAACCTGCTCTGCTACACCAATGAATTCATCATACAAACCCAAATGTTGCCGATCTTTGTCGGTGACTCGCCATTTGGTAGCCGGATTTTTGGCCAGTACTTTCAGGCGTTTGGCTTGGGCTTCTTTTTTTAAATGCAGCCAGCATTTGATTATTAGGGCATTGTCATCAGCCAATAATTGTTCCAGTTGATTAATCTGAATCAACTCGGCTTGCAAACTATTGTCGTCAATTTTTTGGTAAATCCGTTGCGCAATCGGGTCGCTGTACCAGGAGCCGACATAAACGCCAATGGTGCCTTTAGCGGGTAATGTTCGCCAGTAACGCCAGAATTTCGGCCGTTCGCGTTCTTCATCGGAGAGTTCGCCTAAGGCTATGGTGCGCATGTAATGCGGATCCAGCCATTCATTCAGGTGGTTAATCACCTCGCCTTTTCCGCCGCCATCAACACCGGAAATGATAATGATGACCGGGAAGGGGTAGTGTTTTAGTTGATTTTGAATGGTGAGTAGTTGAGTGCGCAGTTGAGCCGATTTTTCCTTGTAGGTGGATTTTTCGATGGTATGACCTAATTCAGCAACTTCAAACACAGTTCCAACTCCTTAAATTTTTACTGCCACTTTACCGGACTATCGGCTTTAAAACACGATTTCATGTGGGAAATAAAATTATGTTTTGACACAAAACAATTTTAAGTGTAAAAAATGCACCGTCGACTAACAATAATACTAATTTCGACAAACAACTCGAGTTGCCCCTTAGTTAAGGGCTTAATTATTACAACAATTAGATGAGGATTTAAAAATGGCTGAACAACAAAAAGACAACACTATGGCAGTTGTTATCGGTGTGACTTTGGTCGCTATCATTGGCGTTTTCCTGTTGAAACAAGACGAAACCAAACATTTGAACAACTTCAGCGGCGAAACAACTGCTGCGGCTGAAGCTCAAGTATTGAAAAATCATAAAGATTTCAATAACGATGTACTGAAAGGCCAATAAAGATAGATTTAAATTTGCTGATAACTTCAGCGAATAATAATTAATTTGCAGTACATCTTTAGCCATCTCTTGTTAACTCAAGAGGTGGCTTTTTTGTTTGTGTCGTTTGATTTAAACCGGTAAACGTGGGATTTACTCTTACTTCTTTTCTCGGGCTGAGCTGTTAGAATGCGCCCCTCTTAAACTTGACTTGATCTGAAAAAATGGACGTTATCCAGCGCATTGCAGAAGAGCTATCCGTTAAACCCCAACAAGTGGCCGCGACTGTAGGCTTGCTGGATGAAGGTGCCACGGTGCCGTTTATTGCCCGTTATCGCAAGGAGGTGACTGGGGGGCTGGATGACACCCAATTACGGATGTTGGAAGAACGCTTGATTTATCTGCGCGAGCTCAACGATAGACGCAAAACCATACTCGATAGCATAACTTCGCAAGGCAAGCTAACACCGGAACTGGAACAAGCCATTTTGGGTGCCGATACCAAAACCCTGCTGGAAGATTTATACCTGCCTTATAAGCCCAAACGCCGCACCAAGGCGCAAATTGCCCGTGAAGCCGGGCTAGAGCCTTTGGCCGACGCTCTGCTGGCTGATCGTAGCCTGATTCCTGAACAAGCTGCTGCGGGTTATGTCGATGCCGAAAAAGGCGTGAATGATGTGGCGGCAGCGCTGGATGGTGCCAGACAAATTATTATGGAACGGATTTCCGAGGACGCAGAGTTGTTGGCTCAATTGCGCGAACGCATCTGGAATAAAGGCATTCTTTGTTCGACCGTGGTGAGCGGTAAGGAAACCGAGGCTGCCAAGTTCAAAGACTATTTTGACTACAGTGAAGCGATTAATAAAATCCCCTCGCATCGGGCCTTGGCCTTATTTCGTGGTCGAAACGAAGATTTATTGAGCATGGTACTTAAACCTGCTGAACAGGATCAGGAGGAACATCAACTATGCACTCAACTAGTTGCTCAACACTTGAATATTACTGACACTCGTTTGCCCACGGATGCCTGGTTGGCAGAAACGGCCCGCTTCGCCTGGAAAATCAAATTGTTCACCCGTATTGACCTGGATTTGAAGTTGAGATTGCGTGAAGCGGCCGAACTGGAAGCAATACGCGTGTTTGCCAGTAATTTACGGGATCTATTATTAGCCGCACCTGCCGGGCACAAGGCGACCATGGGGCTCGATCCGGGTATTCGTACCGGGGTTAAAGTGGCAGTGGTGGATGCGACCGGCAAATTGTTGGCTACCGAAACCATTTATCCACATCAACCTAAAAATCAGTGGGATCAGTCTATTGCGAGTTTGGCGAGGCTGATCAAACAGCATCAGGTAACCTTGGTCAGCATAGGTAACGGTACTGCCTCGCGGGAAACAGATCAATTGGTATCCGATTTAATGAAGCAGCATAAGGATTTGCCTATCCAGAAAATCATGGTTTCAGAGGCTGGGGCATCGGTATATTCCGCTTCTGAGCTGGCTGCCAAAGAATTTCCCGATTTGGATGTGTCATTACGGGGGGCCGTATCCATAGCTCGACGTTTGCAGGATCCACTGTCTGAGTTGGTGAAAATTGATCCAAAATCGATAGGTGTGGGTCAATATCAACACGATGTGAATCAAGTGCAATTGGCGCGAATGCTGGATACAGTGGTAGAAGATTGTGTGAATGCGGTTGGAGTGGATGTCAACACCGCTTCGGTGGCGTTGTTAAAACAGGTTTCAGGTTTGACGGCGAGTATTAGTGAAAATATCGTCTCATTTCGCAACCAGAATGGCCCGTTCGCCAATCGTAGTCAATTAAAGAAAGTGCCGCGTTTGGGTGATAAAGCTTTTGAACAGGCGGCGGGATTTTTGCGCATTATGAATGGCGATAATCCACTGGATGCCTCGGCTGTGCATCCCGAAGCCTATCCGTTGGTGAATAGCATTCTTGACAATACCGGTAAATCCATTCGTGATTTGATTGGTCAAAGCCAATTCTTGCGCAGTTTAAATCCAGCTAACTATGTCAGTAACGAGTTTGGCTTGCCTACCGTGAATGATATTCTGCAGGAATTGGAAAAACCCGGTCGCGACCCTCGCCCGGAGTTTAAAAGCGTTCAATTTATGGAAGGGGTGGAGAAAATCACTGATCTGCAGCCGGGTATGCGCTTGGATGGCGTTGTGACCAATGTGGCGAATTTTGGTGCGTTTGTCGATATTGGTGTGCATCAGGATGGCTTGGTACATATTTCCCATCTGGCGGATGATTTTGTCAAAGACCCGTTTGCAGTAGTGAAAGCGGGTGATATGGTCAAAGTGCGGGTTTTGGAAGTGGATGTGGCAAGGCAGCGCATATCACTGAGCATGAAAAAAGACATCGATAAAAGCGAAATCGGTCGTAACGAAAAAGCCCAGAAAGCGACTTATAAACCCAAGCAGCAACCTGTAGTGCAAAGTACCATGAGTAATGCCTTTGCCAAAGCGTTGAAAAAGTAAAATCAAAGGGCTCTGCTATACTTGCCGTCCGAATATATCGAAGCCCGATAGCCTTAAGGCGAGCATGAAGCAATAACTTTAGACACTTTGAAGGGCTGATTATGAACAGCGATGCATCAATTGACAGGAATAGATATGAAACTGAAATCTCAAGACTTTGCCTTAATACTGCTGGTTGGTTTCTTTGCCGTTGCCCATCCAACTCAGGCTGATACAGTTGTTGAGCCTGCACGCGCTGAAACCTATGGTGAAACATTTGGGCGTAAGTTTTTCGGGGGCTTGGGCAATATTTTTACCTCGGTAGCGGAAGTCCCAAAAAATATCATTATCGTCAATAACCAAAGCAATTTTGTCTGGGGACTTGCGGGTGGCAGCTTCAAAGGGGCTGTTAACGTGATTGGACGCGCCGGTGTCGGTGTGTTTGATTTATTGACCTCACCTATCCCTACCGATCCGATTGTCAATCCTTTGTATGTTTGGGATGATTTTTATGCAGAGACCACTTACGGTCCTGCGATGGTCGATAGCAATCCGAAATAAGAACTCACGCCACAGTCCTGGGACTGTGGCGATCAATTTAAGCCACCAGTTTTAATTCACTATGACCGTTGGGTTTTTTTACTAACTCAATCTGGGTTTTAATCCGCTTTTTCACGCCCTCAACATGGGAAATAACGCCGACGGTTTTACCGTGGGTTTTCAGGTTTTCCAGAGTGCTCATGGCCAGATATAAAGACTCGGCATCCAAATTGCCAAATCCTTCATCCAGGAATAGAGAATCAATGGCCTTGCCATTATTGGTCATTTCGGCAAGTCCTAGCGCCAAGGCCAGACTGACCACAAAGCTTTCACCACCAGACAGTGTTTGAGGTAAACGCCGCAGATTGTGTTGTTTGGTATCTTCAATTTCCAGCGCCAAGCCGTATTCGCTGGGTCCGCTGCGCAGATAATAGCGACCGCTAAGTTTTTCCAGTATTTGATTGGATTGCGACAACAGCTTGTCGACCATTAATTGCTGAATGTGTTGTCTAAAACCGGCGGCATCTTGATTAATTCGCTGCATATCGGCTTCTGCCTGCGCAAACAAGCGTTGTTGTTCATCGATTTGTAATTGCAGAGTCTCATGTCTTTCCCGATATTGCTGCTGTTTGTCCAGTTTATTCTCCAGGGTGAGGACTTCCTGTTTGGCAATATCGATTTTTTGGCTGATTTCTGACAGAGTTTGCTGTATTTCAGATTTCGATACCAAACTGATGGTGGAAGAAGCCTCCAACAGGGTGGTGGATAGCGTTTCTAACTGCTGTTCGGATGCTGTAAGTTTTTGTTGTTGCAATTCCAACTGCTGCCGGATTTGTTGTTCTTCGTTAATCAGTTTTAACAGATTTCTTAACTCGTCCAGTGATGCAAACTGGCTGGCGCTGATTTTATCGGTCAAGGTTTGCAAAAGGGTTTTATGTTCGATTTGGGCGATACGTAGTCGTTGTTCCTGTTCAAGGATCAGTTTTTGTTTTTCGATGATGGCCAGATGCAGACTTAAGCGTTCTTGTTGGCTCAAAGCTTCAACGTGGCTGTTCATCTGTTGCTGATAGGCGGCGATTTTGTCCTCGCAGCCCTGCAATTGCTCGTTTAATGCCGCAATATCTTTTTGTAGCCCTTGTTGACGTAATTGATAAATTTGATAATCCTGGCGTCGACTGGTCAAGCGATCGAACAACTTGTTTTCCTTGCCTTTACCAGGTAATTTTTCACCTAGAGCACTTAACTGTTTTTCCAGTTTTTCAGTCAAGGCTTTTTCTTCAGCCACACACTTGGCGTAATTTTGTTCAACCGCATCAAATTCTGTCGGGCGATTATTCCAATTGTGCTGATATTCCTGAACCGCTTTGGTGAGCTTTTCCAATAAAGCCTGTTTATTGTCGATGTCTATTGTCATCTTGGCGATATTGCGTTGTAACTGAGCGTGTTGTTTAACCAGATGGGTGATTTTATTCAGCTCTTCAGTTTCTGCTTCCAGCATTTTTTTTTGCCTGGAAAGATCGCTGATTTCCAGTTGATTGCGCATGATGTTTAGGCGATTGGCCAAAACAATCCATTGCGAATGCATTTGTTGTAAGCGTTGCTGTTTGGCGGAGAGTCTGGAACCGTATTTCTGCGCTGCTGTTAACTGGCTGTTGGCACTATCCAGGTGTGTTTTCAATAATTGAATTTTGCCGCGTTGATCCTGCAAAGCCTTTTTCGCATCCGTAAACACCGGAGGTTTCAAAGCAAAAGGATGCGTTGTAGAGCCGCATAAGTAGCAGGGTTTGCCATCTACCAATTTGTTGCGATCGATGCTCATCTTTTTAATCAAGGCCTCATTGCGGAGAGCTTGTTCCAATACCTTGATAATGTTTTCTTCCCGGCTCATTTCTTCCTTGAGTGTTTCCACTTGGGCGGCCAATTGGGCGGGATCCGGTGGGGTTTCGGGTTTGTTTTTGATACCTAACCAACCGAAAAAGCCTTTATGGGTCAACTTGGAAGTAGCCTCTGCCAGGGAGACCATTTCTCTAAAGTCATTGAAACGAAGCTGTTGTTCTTGTAATAGTTCTTTTAACTCTTCAAAACTTCGGCCTTGCGCAATATCCTGCAGGGTTTGCTGATCGGTGGCGATTTGGCTTTTTAAATCGGCTAATTCAGTTTGAGTGGTTTGTAATGCGGATTGATTTTTCTTTAAAGCCCCAGTGGTGTTTTTAATCCAGTTAGCTTGAGATTTTTGTTTGCCGCTTAATTCAATGCGTTCTGTTCTAAGGTTGCGCAGGCGAACCACATCAGGAAAATCATCCAGCAAACTGGCGTCAGACTGATGGGCTTGCAGCCAAACATCCAGTTCAGCCAAGCTTGCTTGGTTAACACCAATTTGTTGTTGTATCGATTGGGCCAGTTCGCGCTGGCGGGGAATTTCCAGTTTTAATTCGCTGACAGACAGTTTCAGGTTGTCGACTGTTTGCTTTTGTTCGGCAAAGGATGTTGTCGATAGGCTGGCGGGTAACTGTTCAGTATCATCGCCCAATTGTCGCTGCAGCATTTCCAGTTCTTTACGATAACTGTCCAGTGTGCTGTTTTGTTGATCAACCAGTTTTTGTTTTTCATCCAGCAGGGCTATGTCGCCACTAAATTGCAATGCATCTTGACCATTGGCAATTCGCTGCAATGTCTGTTGAAAATCTTGGATTTGTTTGGATAGTGCTTGTTGTTGGCGTTGCTGCTGTTGCTGCTGCTGTTCAAGGTTGGTGATATATTCGCAATCAGCCAATTGTTGTTGAGTTTGTTGCTGTTGTTGTTTGAATGCTGAAACCTGGTCTTTAAAATCCTGTAAATCTTCAGCGGCAGCAGCCAAAGCAGCGTCATCCAGCAGCGGAAAGGTGTTTAAATCCTGCTGCAGTTGTTTCAAGCGGGTTTGTGCTTGTTCGTATCGCGCTTCGGTTTGCTGACGGTATTCATTGTATAAATTCTTGCCGCTGATTTTTTCCAGGATATCCATGCGCTCACTGTCCAGCGCATTTAAAAAGCCGGCAAAATCACCTTGGGGTAATACGATGGATTTGCTGAATTTATGAAAATCCATGCCGGTAAGTTCGGCTATTTTATTTCTGACCTGATTGGGTGTTTCGGCCAAAATCCTAGGCTGTTCGCCGATTTGTATCAAGTTCATATTAGGTGTCGGCACCTTCGAAACCGGCAAGTCTTCGTATTTGACTTCCCAGCTGGCGCGATATCTATCATCTCCCAAGGCAAATTCAACCTGAGCGTAACACTCGCGGGTTTGTTTGGTCATGACGTGCACGGCGGGCTTATCAAAACGAAAAGTTTCGCCGTATAAACCCAGCGTAATGACATCCAGAATGCTGGATTTTCCGGAACCATTCGGCCCGGTAATGGCAAAGACGCCGCTTTCGGCAATCGGGCCTTGATCAAAATCAATCCGCCCTTCGCCTTCCAGGGAATTGATGTTTTTGAAAAAAAGATTAAGTATGCGCATAGCCTTGGGTTTATTTGTCATTAGTTGGGCGCTTAGCTGAAAGCATCGCCCAAATGAAGCCGCTAATTATAGGCTCAATGGTTTGCCGTTCATGATACACGATGGGATTTTGCTAAACAAAAACAAACGGGCTTATTTTTGTTGAGACTTTTGGTTTAATACCGGTATGACACGGATTGAGTAATTCTTGGAGTAATCTGGAGAGAAAAATGGCTGACTGAATTTGAAGCGTTAGTTCAGGCCTGAAAACTGAAAACCCTGTGTTAAAATTAGTGCGGATTGTTATTGGTTGGTCTATTGACGGCCATGACTGGTTTTTTTTTCTAACTTTTACATTAGATATCTTCATGAACAAACCCAAAAAAGTTGCAATTCTCACCGCTGGCGGTTTGGCGCCTTGTCTGAACTCAGCGATCGGCAGTTTGATCGAGCGTTATACAGAAATCGATCCCAGTATTGAGATCATTTGTTATCGCGGTGGTTATAAAGGGCTATTGTTGGGTGATTACTACCCTGTAACAGCCGAAGTCAGAAAAAATGCCGGTTTGCTGCAGCGTTTTGGTGGTTCTGTGATTGGCAATAGCCGCGTCAAACTGACCAACGTCAAAGACTGCGTCAAACGTGGTTTGGTCAAAGAAGGTGAAGACCCACAAAAAGTGGCTGCGGATCAATTGGTTAAAGATGGCGTTGATATTTTACATACCATCGGCGGCGATGATACCAACACCGCTGCAGCTGATTTGGCGGCGTTCCTAGCTAGAAACGACTATGGTTTGACCGTTATTGGTCTACCAAAAACCGTAGATAACGATGTATTCCCCATCAAACAATCTTTGGGTGCCTGGACTGCTGCCGAGCAGGGCGCACGTTATTTCATGAATGTAGTGGCCGAAAACAACTCCAACCCACGTATGCTGATCGTGCACGAAGTCATGGGACGCAACTGCGGCTGGTTGACTGCGGCGACAGCTCAGGAATATCGCAAACTGCTGGATCGTGCAGAATGGCTGCCGGAATTAGGGTTGTCCCGCGAATCTTATGAAGTTCATGCGGTATTCATACCTGAAATGGCGATTGACCTGGAAGCCGAAGCCAAGCGTCTGCGTGAAGTCATGGATAAAGTGGATTGCGTCAATATCTTCGTTTCCGAAGGCGCTGGTGTTGAGTCTATTGTGGCCGAGATGCAAGCCAAAGGTCAGGAAGTGCCACGCGATGCATTTGGTCATATCAAACTGGATGCGGTTAATCCCGGTAAATGGTTTGGCGAGCAGTTTTCACAAATGATAGGTGCGGAAAAAACCCTGGTGCAAAAATCCGGTTATTTTGCCCGCGCTGCGGCAGCCAATGTCGAGGACATGCGCTTGATCAAGTCTTGTGCCGATCTGGCAGTAGAATGTGCGTTCCGTCGTGAATCCGGCGTGATGGGACATGACGAAGATAATGGCAACGTATTACGCGCGATTGAGTTTCCACGCATCAAAGGTGGAAAACCGTTTGATATCGACACCGACTGGTTTAACCAAACTTTGGCGGAAATCGGTCAAGCCAAAGGCAGTAAAGTTGACGTTAGTCACTAATCGCTAGTTCAAGCAAAGTCGGTTGATAGTTCAACCGGCTTTGCATTGCTGATTACAATCCCAAATCACTTAAGCCTGGATGTTCGTCGGGGCGTCTGCCTAAGGGCCAATGAAACAGCCTGTTTTCAGCTTTGATGGGCAAGTCATTAATGCTGGCAAAACGGCGTTGCATCAAACCTGCTTCGTTAAATTCCCAGTTTTCATTGCCATAGCTACGAAACCAGTTATTGGCATCATCATGCCACTCATAGGCAAATCGCACCGCAATACGGTTGTTAGTGAATGCCCATAATTCCTTGATCAAACGATATTCCAGTTCCTTGGCCCATTTGCGTTGCAAAAATTCCTTGATCTGCTGGCGGCCAACCGGAAATTCGGCGCGGTTGCGCCATCGACTGTCTTCGGTATAAACCTGCACGACTCGATCCGGATCGCGGCTGTTCCAGGCATCTTCGGCCATTCTGACTTTTTGAGCGGCGGTTTCCAGGGTAAACGGGGGTAATGGGGGTTTGGTTTCCATCGAATCTCTCCGGCAGTTGACAAGGATGTAGACAGGTTAGTCTACATGAGTCCATGGTAGCGCTTGTAGACGAATCTGTCTACAATCGAGGCTATGATTTCAAACTCTGATATAGCTGATAAACCCGCCAAAGAAAGAATCCTGCTGACTGCGCATGACTTGTTTTATCGCGATGGCATCAGAGCTACGGGTGTCGATAAAGTAATTGCCGAGTCGGGTGTTAGCAAAGTGACCTTTTATCGGCATTTTCCCAGTAAACGCGACCTGATTCGGGCCTTTCTGGAATATCGGCATCAGCGCTGGATTAGTTGGTTTGAAGAGGCGCTTAAACGCCATGGTGCAAAGGCAGGCGGTGGATTGCAGCCTTTGCTGCCTACTTTAAACGAATGGTTTAGCAATCCGGTCTATCGAGGCTGCGCGTTTATCAATACCGCAGCAGAATTGGGCGATACGCTGCCGGATGCGCTGGAGATCTGTCGTACCCATAAACAAGACATGGTTAACATCATCGTTGATTTGTTGCCGGTTTCAGCCTCTCAACAGCGATTAGCTAATGCGGTGGCCGTGGCTGTGGATGGTGCAATTGTCAAAGCCCAGCTTGAACAGGGTTCAGATCAGGCGAACATAGCCTTGGATAGTCTGGCTTTAGTGTTGGCAGGGCTGGAGCATTTGTTTTAACAGGGGGGTTGCTGTATTACAGCGAATATTCATGAGCTATGAACAAAAAAAGGGCAACAATTGCTCGTTACCCCTCTTTATTATTAACCGGCCCTTGATTTCCCTGTCATCGTCATTCCCACGAAGCGGGAGTGACGATTTAAGAGCTGATTTAATTGTACGAAGTCTAAAAATTTAACTAACGTTAATAACTTTTAATGAGTTAGTGCCACCGGTGGCGCCGGTCAAGTCACCTTTGGTGCGAATCAATGCATCACCCGGGTTCACGACGCCACGCGCTTTCAAAGCCTTAATCAAGCTTTCTGTGACGCTGGATGATTCCATTTTTTCCTTGGAAAACGGGATTGGGAATACTCCTTTGTACAGAGTCACCTGTCCTAAAGTACGCTCGCAACTGCTGAACGCGAAGATAGGAATATCGGAACTGATTCTGGACATCCATAACGGAGTAGAGCCTGATTCGGTCAGTGAGGCAATACCGGCGATTTCGGTGTGATTCGCCATGTACATTGCCGACATCGCAATAGCCTCATCGATACGCGAAAACTTGTCTGTCATCCGGTGCATGGATTTGGTCACGCTCGGTTGCTTTTCAGTCTCCAGACAAATCCGCACCATGGCTTGCACGGTTTTGATCGGATGTTTGCCCGAGGCTGTTTCAGCAGACAACATGATCGCGTCGGTACCGTCGACAATCGCGTTGGCCACGTCGAAGACTTCCGCACGGGTCGGGATCGGATTTTCGATCATCGATTCCATCATCTGCGTTGCAGTGATCACGGCCCGGTTCAACTCGCGTGAACGCTGGATCAGCAGTTTTTGCGCGGCTGGCAGATTGGCATCGCCAATTTCCACACCCAAATCACCACGAGCTACCATGATGGCATCGGATGCCAGAATGATTTCGTCAAGGACTTCCATCGCTTCGGCGCGCTCGACTTTAGCCACCAATCCTGCATAAGAGCCGGCAGCCTTCAACAAGGCACGTGCTTCGTGCATGTCATCGGCAGTGCGTGGGAAGGAAATCGCCACGTAATCGGCCTGAATCACCGCGATGGTTTTGATGTCTTCTTTGTCTTTGTCAGTCAAAGCCGCTGCAGACAAGCCACCACCCAACAGGTTGATGCCTTTGTTGTTGGACAAATCGCCGCCAACCACTACCGTGGTATTGACGCGGGTGTTGTTTTCAACGTTGACCACATCCAAGACCACTCGGCCATCATCCAGCAACAGACGCGTGCCGGGTTTCACTTCGCGAGCCAATGGCTCGTAGCTGATACCGACTTGGGTATTGTCGCCGTCCAGTTTGCCCAAATTGATGTCCAAAGCAAAAGCCTGACCTTCTTCCAGCCAGACTTTGTTGTCTTTGAAGCGTTCGATACGGATTTTGGGACCCTGCAAATCAGCCAGAATACCGACCCGGCGGCCGGTTTTCTTGCTTAATTCGCGAACGCGATTGGCGCGATCGATATGATCTTGTGCCGAACCGTGCGAAAAGTTCAGCCTGACCACGTCAATACCGGCTTCGAACAAATCTTCGAGTACGCCGGGTTTGTCCGTAGATGGTCCCAGCGTAGCCAGGATTTTTGTTCTTCGTAACAGCATGTAAATCCTTTATTTGGCGTTGAACAAAGCAACTGTGGTGTCGAGCATACGGTTTGAGAAACCCCACTCGTTGTCATACCAGGACAGGACTTTCACGAAATTGCCGCCGGTGACTTTGGTCAAACCCGCTTCATAGATAGAAGAATGTGGGTTGTGATTAAAGTCCATGGATACCAAAGGCTCGTCGTTAATTGCCAAAATGCCTTTCAATGGGCCAGCAGCAGCTTCGCGCAAAATACCGTCGATTTCTTCTTTAGTGGTATTGCGTGAGGCTTGGAAGCACAAATCCACAACCGATACGTTGATGGTTGGAACGCGCATCGCAAAACCGTCCAATTTGCCTTTCATTTCTGGCAATACCAAACCTACCGCAGCCGCAGCACCGGTTTTGGTTGGGATCATGGATTGAGTAGCAGAACGGGCACGGTGTAAGTCACTGTGATAAACGTCGGTCAATACTTGATCGTTGGTGTAAGAGTGGATGGTGGTCATCAAACCGTGATCAACACCGATGGTATCCATTAAAGGTTTAACCAATGGCGCCAAGCAGTTGGTGGTGCAAGACGCGTTAGAAATAACGGTGTCAGAGGCTTTCAGGGTTTGGTGGTTAACACCGTAAACGATGGTGGCATCAACATCGTTGCCGCCTGGAGCAGAGATAATGACTTTTTTAGCGCCTGCAGTAATGTGCGCAGAAGCTTTAGCTTTGCTGGTAAAGAAACCGGTGCATTCGTGAACGACATCAACGCCCAATTCAGCCCAAGGCAGTTTGGCAGGATCTCTTTCAGCAAAAACGCGGATTTTGTCGCCATTGATGACGATGTAATCGCCGTCTACAGACACGTCGAATGGGAATTTGCCGTGTACGGTGTCGTATTTGGTCAAATGCGCATTGGTTTTGGAATCGCCTAAATCGTTGATAGCTACGACTTGAATTTCATTGGTGCGACCTGATTCGTACAAAGCGCGCATGACATTGCGACCGATACGACCATAACCGTTAATTGCAACTTTAATTGCCATAGAGTGTTCTCCGGGATGAGATTGAAAGACTGGGGTGAATAAATTGACACCTGCAGCGCCAAAAATAGACACGATTGTAGCAAAATCGGCCTTAGAGCGTCCAGAATGCTTTGTTAAAATAATATTTCACGCTTCGCAGTACTTGGTAGTACATTTCTTTACGACCAAAAATAAAAAAGTCATCACAGGATAACGAGTCTCATGGAACAACTGACCGATCTCAAAGCCATTCTCCACTCCAAACGCGCCAACATTTACTACCTGGAAAAATGCCGGGTCATGCAAAAAGACGGTCGCGTGCTGTATCTCACCGAAGCCAAAGACGAAAACCTTTTCTGGAACATTCCCATTGCCAACACTACCGTCGTGTTGCTGGGCACCGGTACCTCCATCACCCAGGCGGCGATGCGCATGTTAGCCAGTGCCGGGGTGTTAGTTGGATTTTGTGGCGGCGGAGGTACTCCGTTGTTTACAGGCTGTGAAATCGAATGGCTCACTCCGCAAAGCGAATACCGTCCCACCGAATACGTGCAAGGCTGGTTGAAATTTTGGTTTGATGATGCCCAGCGGCTTTGCGTTGCCAAAGCCTTTCAACAAGCCCGGATTAGCTACATCCAACAAATCTGGCAAAAAGACCGCGAACTGAAAGCCGAAAATATATTTATCGACGATAGCGCCATAGCCAGCGCATTAGACAACTACACCAGTGGAATAGCCAGCGCCGAAAAAACCGGTGACCTGCTGCAACGTGAAGCCCTGCTCACCAAGCAACTATACCGTTATGCTGCCAAAGCCACTCAACAAACCGATTTCAGCCGCGACCACGACGCCACCGATCTGGCCAACGGCTTTTTAAACCACGGTAACTATTTGGCCTACGGTTTGGCTGCCACCACATTATGGGTGCTGGGCATCCCACACGGCTTTGCTGTCATGCACGGCAAAACCCGACGCGGCGCGTTGGTGTTTGACGTAGCCGATTTGATCAAAGACGCCATCGTCCTGCCCTGGGCCTTTGTCTGTGCCAAAGAAAAAATGACCGAACAGGAGTTTCGCCAGCAAATCCTGCAAAAGTTTACCGAACACAAAGCTTTGGATTTCATGTTTGAGCAAGTAAAGCAAGCATCTAGTCAATTCCCTCTCCTTCAGGGAGAGGGCTAGGGTGAGGGGGTTAAACCGATGATGGTCACCTTCGTCAGC
>CAZJYS010000008.1:0-30106 GCA_964550075.1 uncultured Methylomonas sp. | reverse complement strand
TAAATAATATGCTTGGTTTATTAATTTCTATCTCGGCATAATTCTAAAATAGTTATTTCCGATTATTGGTTTACCCCGATAACAGGCTCTGGTATATTCGGCCCGGATGTCGTATCTACGCATCATAACGTTCTTACAACTAAATAAATAAAACAACCAAGGGGAAGAGTTATGGCAGAACTGCTTTTTATAGCAACAACCATTTTTGTTGCCTATGTCGTATTTGAAGTCGTTGGAAAAAAGAAAGAACCGCCTAAAACCACACAAGCGACAGAAAACCCTAAACCCAGTGTTGCTACAAAAGTAGAAACTACCGACCCCGCCCCCCCAGCTGCCGCAATTGCAAAACCGCTTGCCGCCAAACCCGCAAAAAAACCAACCAGCAGCAAAGCCAAATCCGCTCCAGCCAAAGCATCTGCGCCAATCATTAATAACAGCGCAAATGACACGTTAAAAAACCCAAAAACCGGTGAGACGGCCAAAATACCTAACAATTATGCCTTTGCCAAACGTTGGATTAAAGACGCCTTGGTTGAGGAAGGCCTGTTGGATAAAGTTTATAAAAACAACGAATTGGATAGCGCTACCACGGCAAAAATCCAGACCGCTCTGGATCAACTCAAGGCCATTGAAAAATATCAATAGCTTATGATTACCCAACGTTTTACCCTGATAAAGCGATATCTTAATTATGTAGGGTGGATAAGCAACGCGCATCCACCATGTTTGCCGGATGCGCTGAAGCTTATCCGGCCTGCTTAGGTCATAGTTCTGACTGCATTGATCCTAAGCAGAAATCGCTTTTCAAACCTCCAAACCCAACCTTTTCAAGCGAAATAACAAAGAACGCTGGGATATACCTAATTGCTCGGCGGCTTCGATTGGATTCCAACGATTTTGCTCCAGAGCAGTAAGTAAAACCTTTTTTTCTACCGATTCCAGATAATCCTGCAAGGATGCAGACTCAGTGTCCTCATCTTCATCCTGCTGCCGATTCACACTAGCAGGCAAATTCAAATCCCCCACATCAATCTGCTCACCCTCATGCAAAGCCAGGGTACGCTCCAGGATATTTTCCAGTTCTCGAACATTGCCGGGAAATGCGTATTGCGAAAGCGCCAACAAGGCTCTATCCGTGAATAAGGGTGCCGCCATACCGCTGCTATGCGCTAGTTTATGCAGCAAATGCTTGGCAATCACCGCTATGTCCTCAACCCGGGCTCGCAGAGGAGGCAAATTGAGTTCAATCACATTAATCCGGTAATACAAATCTTGTCTGAAAGTACCTTCCTGCACCATTTTCGCCAAATCCTTATGCGTCGCACTGAGCAAGCGCACATCAACCGCAATTTCATGCTGTTCACCCACCGGGCGAATTTTTTTCTCCTGGATGGCTCGCAACAACTTAACCTGGAGATTCAGGGATAAATCCGCCACTTCATCCAAAAACAGCGTGCCACCATCAGCCGCCTGAAAAAAGCCTTGTTTATCCGCAATAGCACCGCTAAAGCTGCCTTTTTTATGCCCGAAAAACTCACTTTCCATCAGTTCATGCGGGATGGCGCCACAATTGATGGCCACAAACGGTTTGTCCGCCCGAGGACCTTGCTGATGTATTAATTTGGCAACTAATTCTTTACCTGAGCCGGATTCACCACTGATATAAATAGGCGCCTGATTCCTGGCCACTTTTGCGATTTTCGAACGTATATCCCGCATGGATGGCGAATCACCCAATAAAGTATTTCGAGTGCGGCGTTCTTTTTCGTGCATTTTGGAATGCGAGGATTGCAACGCATTAGCCACCAATTGCCTTAGCGCCGATAAGTCCACCGGTTTGGTCAAAAAATCAAACGCGCCTTTTTTCATGGCTTTGATGGCGGTATCCATACTACCATGGGCTGTAATGACTGCTACTGGCAGCAACAGTCCCTGTTCCTGGATATAGTCAACCAGATCCAATCCATCGCCATCCGGCAGGCGCATATCAGTCAGGCAAAGATCAAAATGTTGGTTAGACAGCAATTCACGGGCCTGTCCAAGGTTTTCCGCACAACAGGTACGGATATCCATACGACTGAGGGTAATTTCCAGCAATTCCCGAATATCAGGCTCGTCATCGACGACCAATGTGAGAGGCTTATTCATAATTCGATGACGACGTTATCAGCATTCGCCAATGATAAAGTAAAACAAGACTGATCCCGATATTTGGCATAGCTTAATTCAGCTTGATTGAGCTCTGCCAGTTCTCGAGAAATATAGAGTCCAAGGCCGGTACCCTGCCTTGAAGTAGTAAAAAACGGTTCAAACAAATGCGTTAAACCGGATTGATCGATACCCGGCCCCTGATCGATGACACGAAGCAGAATATCCCCATCAACATTTTCCGCTTCAATGATAACCGGGCCTTGCTCGGGATTGCCATATTTCAGGGCATTCGAACACAGATTATCCAAAATTTGCTTCAAGTGTCCGGGGTCTATATAAGCATTCAAATCAGGCTGATTGATTACCAATTTAAAAACCTCCTTAGAGGATTGATAAAGGTTTTGTTCATGAACATAGCCAGGTAACCATTCATTCAAATTGATTTTTTGCTTTTGCGAAGGGTTGCGCCGCGACAATTTTAATATGTCTTCGATAATGCTATTCACCCGCTGGCAATGCGTTTGGATGATATTCGTCAACCTAATATCATCTGGCAGCAAAACCGGAGACTCTGAAAGCAATTGCCCCGCATGACTGATAGCACTGAGTGGATTGCGAATTTCATGCGCGATACTGGCGGTCAATCGCCCCAATGATGCCAGTTTGCTTTCCTGCAAGCGCTGGTTATAAAGACTGACATCCTCAATCATCAACATATGCAGGCGCTCATCATCGAACATCAACAGAGAAAACCGTACATGAATTTCCGCCTGGCTAGGCAATTCGATAATGGCGATATCTTGTTCCTGATTGTCATTCCAGGTCAAAAACGCCTGTTGCAGAACAGGTGAAACATCGGCCAAATGGGTAGGAATATCATCGATTTCCAACAACCTTGAAGCGGACTGATTACTTAACAAAATAAATTGCTGCGCATCCACAATCAAAATCCCCGACTGCATATGCTGAATGATATAGCGATTCAGTTCTTCCAGCCTTAATATGGTTTGCGCGTGCCGACGTGCCAGACTGGCAGCCTGTTCAACACGTTGCGCCAGTATGAGCGTAATAAAGGCGATGGCAAAAAAACTGATGCCTAATAATCCCGAATAATTCAGCGAAGCCTGATTAAATAAATGTGTCTGAATGGCGTAAACTTCTTCCGCCAATACCGCCAAACTGGCTAAGGCTGCAAACAACAAGGCGCAACGACCGCCAATCAACAAGCTGCCAGCCGCAATCGAAATAGCCAATAAACCGCCAATACCGCTACTCACCCCACCACTGGCATGCATCAGCAAAGTGATGAATACAATGTCGGTAAATATAAATACCTGCGCCTGATGTGTATAACTCAATAACTGCCGGTAGATAAATGGTGCATTAAGAATTGAAATCCCCAAATACCCCAGGCTGGTGAACTGATACAATTGCGCATCATAAGTACCTAGCGACGAGTGTCCGAAACGCAAGAAAAACAACATCACGAACAAGCTGGCGCTGATAAATCGATAGATAAAAAATATCTTCAACATCAGCCAGGCCTGCTTGAAAGGAATGCCATAACCTTTGGAAAAAGGGCAAGGATAAATGGTGTCGGCGTGATGACTGGACATGGCGAATTTTTTGAGTGACTGTGGATCAATCATAGCAAACTCTGTTTAAACGATTATCAAGCCAAAACTGTGGAGCCCTAAATGAACATTCATGAATATCAGGCCAAGCAACTGTTTCGGGATTTTGCGATTCCGGTACCGCAAGGTGGTGTGGCCATGTCAGCCGATCAGGCTCAACAGGTCGCTCAATCCTTGACCAGCACTGCCTGGGTCGTCAAAGCGCAAGTCCATGCGGGTGCCCGTGGCAAAGCCGGTGGCGTCAAAGTGACTCGCAACCTGCCGGAAGTGGCTGATTATGCAGCAGCCATGCTGGGTACTCGCTTGGTAACCCATCAAACTGATGCAGCAGGCCTTCCTGTGAATAGTGTCTGGGTCGAAGAAGCTTCGGCTATAAAAAACGAGTTTTATCTAAGCTTGCTGTTGGATAGAGACAGCGAACGCCTGATTTTCATCGCTTCGGCGGCCGGGGGTATGGACATTGAAGCGGTTGCCGCTGAAACCCCGGAAAAAATCGTGCATATCAAAGTTCATCCAGCCGCCGGATTACAGCCTTATCATTGCCGACAAGTTGCTGCAGCCTTAGCGCTTGGCAAGGAACAGCAAGTCCAATTACAGAAAATCATGACCGGTATTTATGATTTGTTTTTAGCCAAAGACTGTAGCCAAATCGAAATCAATCCGCTGATTGAAACCGCTGACGGAACCTTAGTGGCACTGGACGCCAAAATCAATTTCGACGATAACGCCGTGCCGCTACATCCCGATATTGCCGCCATGCGTGATGCATCGCAGGAAGACGCCAAAGAAGCAGAAGCCAAGCAATTTGATCTGAATTACATCACCCTGGGCGGCAACATCGGCTGCATGGTCAATGGCGCTGGTTTGGCGATGGCCACCATGGATATGGTCAAATTAAAAGGTGGCTCGCCTGCCAATTTTTTGGACGTGGGCGGCGGCACCAACAAAGAGAAAGTCAAAGAAGCCTTTAAACTGATCTTATCTGACGGCACAGTCAAAGCTGTACTGGTCAATATTTTCGGTGGCATCGTCAAATGCGATGTCATCGCCGCCGGCATTCTTGCTGCTGTTGAAGAGATGCATCTTACGATACCCGTAGTTGTGCGTCTGGAGGGCACCAATGTAGAGCTAGGCCTATCCATGTTAAAAGATTCCGGATTAGGCTTGCACACAGCGGAAGATTTGAACAGTGCCGCCGAACAAGCGGTTAAATTGGCGGAGGGCGTCTAATGTCTATTTTGATTGATAAAAATACCCAAGTCATATGCCAAGGGTTCACCGGCAAACAAGGAACATTTCATTCCGAACAAGCGTTGGCCTATGGCACAAAACTGGTCGGCGGTATCACGCCAGGCCGCGGTGGCTCGACGCATCTGGATTTACCGGTATTCGATACCGTACAACAAGCGGTCAAAGCCACCGGCGCCACCGCCTCCATGATTTATGTGCCGCCATTTTTTGCCGCTGATGCGATTCTGGAAGCGGTCGATGCTGGCATCGAATTGATAGTCTGTATCACTGAAGGCATACCTGTTTTGCAAATGCTGCGTGTCAAAGCAGCCATGCAAGGCACGAATTCATTGCTGGTCGGCCCCAACTGCCCTGGTGTGATTACCCCGGGACAATGCAAAATCGGCATCATGCCCGGCCATATTCATACACCCGGTAAAATCGGCATCGTCTCCCGCTCAGGTACCCTGACTTACGAAGCGGTGCATCAAACCACCCGCCAAGGTCTGGGCCAAAGCACGTGTGTCGGTATCGGCGGCGACCCCATTCATGGCATGACTTTCATCGACGTGTTGAGCCGTTTCCAGGACGATCCGCAAACCGAAGGTATTGTGATGGTTGGCGAAATCGGCGGTAGCGACGAAGAACAAGCTGCAGACTTTATCAAAGCTCATGTCACCAAACCGGTCGTCGGCTATATCGCCGGTCAAACCGCGCCGCCGGGCAAACGTATGGGCCATGCAGGCGCCATCGTCACCGGTGGCTGTGGCACGGCAGAAGGCAAAATCAATGCCATGAAAGCAGCAGGTGTAACTATGGTTAATTCACCATCGGATATTGGGGTGGCGATGCGAGGATGTTTTTAATTCACCATTTGTTAAACAACTGGGAGAACCTCAATGATTGACGTTGCTTTAGACACTCTGAGTATTGAAGAAAAAATTCAGATGATGGAGTCGCTTTGGGATAGCTTATGCACTACAACCAGTAAAGTTGCATCACCAAGCTGGCATGGCGATATTTTAGCGGCACGCCAGCAAGCCATTCACGATGGCAGTGATAAGTTCGAAGATTGGGAAATCGCCAAAGAAGTCTTGCGTCATCAAGCAAAATGAGAATAAAAATTCTTCGATCGGCCCAAAATGATTTGGCCGCCGGTCGACGTTTTTATGAAGAAAAATCACAGGGCAAAGGCGACGATTTTTTAGACAGTTTGTTTTCAGATATTGAATCTCTTCTAATTAATGCAGGCGTTCACTCTATTAATTTCGGCAAATATCAGCGACTTTTATCCAAACGATTTCCTTTTGCGATTTATTATCGCGTCGAAGACAAAGTCATTTACTTTTATGCCGTTTTAGATTGCCGACGCAGCCCTGCCTGGCAAAGAAACAAACTATCCAAGATTAGCTAATGTGTCTAAAAATCGCCCTAGCCCAACTCAATTTCAGCGTTGCCAATATCAAGGCCAATAGCGCCAAAATCATTGCCGCCGCTGAACAGGCCAAACAGCAACAAGCCGATGTGATTGTTTTTCCGGAATTGTGCATCACAGGCTATCCGCCGGAAGACTTGTTGCTGCGCAATGACTTCATAGAGCAAGCCCAGCAAGCCGTCGATGCGATAGCCGCTGAAGTGCAAGGCATAGACTTGGTCATCGGCTATCCGCAAAAACAAGGTCAACAGCTTTTCAACACGGCAATAGTGTTACGCAACGGCCAATGCATCGCTGAATATCACAAAATCGCCCTACCCAACTACGGCGTTTTCGACGAGCAGCGCTACTTTAAAGCCGGTCGACAAAACTGCTTATTCAACATAAAAAACACCCGTTTGGCGCTGACGATTTGCGAAGACATCTGGCAACCCGGCGTCATTGAACAAAACAGGGCCGCTGGCGCGGACATCATCCTGACCTTGAACGCCTCGCCTTTCCACGCTGGCAAAATGCAGCAACGGGAAGACATCATTTGCCAGCAAATCAAAGCCGCCAACATTCCTTTGGTATATGTGAATCAAATCGGCGGGCAGGATGAGCTGATTTTTGATGGGGCATCGTTTGTTGGCAACTCTCAAGGCGAGATCGTGTTTCGCGCTGCAGAATTTGCAGAACAATTAAGCCTTGTCGAGTTTATCGACCATCAGCCTCAAATCAGCGACATTGCCCCGCTCTACCAACCCGTAATCAGCGAATACCAGGCCTTGGTACTGGGCATACAGGATTATGTGCGGAAAAATGGCTTTCAGGGGGCATTACTGGGCTTATCCGGTGGCATCGATTCGGCCCTGGTATTGGCTTTGGCAGTCGATGCATTAGGAGCCGACAAAGTAGAAGCCGTGCTGATGCCATCGCGCTATACGCAAGACATGAGTAACGAAGACGCCAGACTGGAAGCCGAAGCGCTGGGCGTTAGATATCACAGCATTCCGATCGAACCTGCAGTGAATGCCTTCACCGCCATGCTGGAACCCATCTTCGCAGGTTCAAAAAAAGACACCACCGAAGAAAACATTCAGGCCCGTTGCCGCGGCGTATTGCTGATGGCACTCTCCAACAAACAGGGCAAACTGCTGCTGACCACCGGCAACAAAAGCGAAATGAGCGTGGGCTATGCCACGCTTTATGGTGATATGGCTGGTGGCTTTGCACCGTTAAAAGATGTATCCAAATTACTGGTCTATCAACTGGCCGAATACCGCAACACCCTTTCAGCAGTGATTCCGGAACGCGTCATCACTCGCCCGCCATCCGCAGAATTGGCGCCGGATCAAAAGGATGAAGATTCATTGCCACCGTATTCAATATTGGATCCGATCTTGGCCTTGTATATCGAACAGGATAAATCGGCTGCCGACATCGTGGCATTGGGCTATCCGATTTCTGCGGTACAGCGCGCCATCAGTCTGGTCGATCGCAACGAATACAAGCGCCGCCAATCGCCACCCGGCATCCGCATCACCCCTAGAGCTTTTGGCCGCGACCGCCGATACCCGATTTCGTCGGCTTACCGCGGCGCTGCCACCCTTATTGAGGAGTAAACCATGTTATTACGCCCCCTGCTTTTCATAACCGGTGTTTTAATCTCAAGCGCCAGCTTCTCCCGCGAAGTGACTGTGCCGGTACCGCTGGATTATCGATTGATACGCAACGTTCTGGTCACCGAACTGTTTACCGGCGAAGGCCAGACCGCACGCTTGTGGAAAGACGGCAAACAATGCAGTTTTCTGGATTTATCCAATCCGAAAATCGCCGGGGAAAACCAGCAGGTCAAAATCAATAATGATGTACATGCCCAATTTGGAGCCAAAATGGGTGGCAAATGCATGACGCTGGTGAAATGGAACGGCATTTTGGAAACCTTGCAAAAACCCACGCTGGACAAAACCGGCAACGTTTTGAGTTTTCCGGTTTCCAGCATCAAGGCATTTGATAAAAATGGCCAAAATCTGAATATCGAGCAATTGCAGGAGTTATTACAACAGGTCGTGGCCCCCAAACTGGCTGATTTAAAGATCGACCTGAATAAATCCCGCGGTGACATTGTCAAAACCCTGTTGCCATATGTATCCGCAGAAGACAGCGAAAAACTCAACGACTCGGTGAATAGCCTACGTTTTAACTCTGTCAAAGCCGATGCCAAAAGCATACTGCTCAACCTGGGCTTTACCGCCGATATAAAAACGCCCAACAAAAAACCGGCACCCGCCCTTTCTGAAACTGAATTACAACAATGGCAAACGGTCTGGCAAAACTGGCAGACTTCACTGGATAAAGCCATCACGCAAGCCCCACTGGAAGGCGATTTGGCCGCCAGTCGCGACACCTTGCGCGGCATTTTACAAAAAGCAGGTAAAGCCTTCGAGCAAGGTTTGACAATCGATTCTGCCGATGATGACGATCCGGTCAGGGCTTTTATCAATGACTCCTGGGACGAATTGGGACCGTTATTACGCACAGTGTCCAAACAACTGCCAGGCGCCGAGGGACTCCGCTATCTGACTTTAATCGCCGCGACTGATTTGATGCACGAATTGGAATCCATAGGCTCACCGTTTGGCCTGGAAATCTCCAGCAACGGTTTGCGCAAAATTGCTCGGAATTATATTAATCATCAGGGTCAGCCAAGTTGATTGGTCGGAGCCTTAATCATTTCGGCCAAATCCAAATCAGGGGTCCAATAGTTCTCAGCATCCACGAATAGTTTCAAGGGAACCTCTAAAAATCCACAGCCGTCGCTCTCGCGAAAGCGGGAACCCAGTAAAATCAATAGACTGGATTTCCGCGTACGCCGGAATGACGAATTTGTAGATAACGCCACTTCAAGCTAATAGCGCAGGTATGACGTGAAATTTCTCGACGGACAAATCTTTTTCGCGTTGCTGGTATCCCTGATATTGGCCTGGATTGCCAGTTGGTGGGTGGCTAGGCGTTATACCGATAAAGTACTGGAATTAATGCAATCCGGTCTGGATCCTACCGAACCTCCGCTAACCCCTAACGATTCAGATCCTGATCAAACCAAAGACTTGGCAAAAAACACTGCCACATCCAATCTAACCGAGCAAAACCGTTTGGCATTTTGGCGACTGCGCGGGGTGTTTATCTTGATTTCCTTGGTTTTAGCCGGAATCATCGCCCTAGTCGCTCAATCCACTTATATCGAAACAGGCTTCGGTTGGCGGCGGTTTGGGGTATTAAGCTTGATTTACCTCTGGCCTTGTATTCCCAGCATCGGTCTTTTAGAACGCTGGTCGCGCTTTAAAATCCTGGTGTTCTCGTTCGGCTTCATCTTGTTTGCCGCCATCGTGGTGATCTTGAACTCCAACGAGAATCAAAAAGTCGGTGAGGTTTTGTCCTGGTTATTCGGCGAACAACTACCGGCGTTGATTTTTGTGTTTTTTATGACCGGCGCAAGATTAAGATCAGTTGGCCCTTATCTTTTGGTGGTGTTTTTTCTGCTCACGACATCTTCATTGATGGGTTTGAGCGCACTTGAACAATTGATCAATCAAGGCCCGGATACCTGGCTGGCACACCTGGTTTATGCAAGCAATCCGCCTACGGTTTTTATCTTGTTTAGTATATTGCCTTGGTTATTGGCGTTTTATCCCATTCGTTATTTTGCCCAACGGCTGGCCGAAACCTATCGAAACAAAGCCTTTTCAGAACCGTTGTATTTATTCGCCGGTCTTTGGGGCATAGCCTTGTTGTTCCAGGCCATGATGTTGAGTCATTCCATCGGACTCATGGCTTACTGGTCATTATTTGCCTGGATGATCATCCCGGTTGCCGTACAACTGATGAAAACATCATTACAGCCAAGTATTCAACCGCCAACATTATTGCTGTTACGAGTTTTTAGATCCGATGACACCATTAAAAGCTTGTTCGATAACGTGGTGGAACGCTGGCGCTATAGCGGCAATACCGTGATGATTTCAGGCAAGGATCTGGCGTTAAGCACACTGGAACCCGACGAATTATTCGCATTTTTTAGCGGTCATTTAAAAGACCGCTTTATCAGCGATGAACATAAATTATTCCAAGCTTACCAAGCCCTGGATATGCAAGCCGACCCTGACGGCCGTTACCGGGTGAATGAATTTTTTTGTTTTGATCACACCTGGAAAATCGTGCTGGCGAAATTGGTCGACAAAGCGGACTGCGTCTTGATGGATTTACGTAGTTATACCGCTGATCGCCATGGATGCACCCATGAACTCAAAGTGCTGTCCAATCAGCCGCATCTACGCAGACTGGTGATTTTGCATGATAGGCATACTGAAAAAAATCTGGCTGAAAAATTGTTGTTAAACAGTCAGATCAAGATTGCGTGGATTAACAGCGAAACTCATCCAAAAGCGCTAAAGCAGGCTGTATTGAACGCTTTGCTTAGCACTTGACCACACTCGGCTATTCAACATCCTGTACGCCAAAATGATATTGATAATCCTGCATGGCGCGCCTGACCACTTCATGCGCTTCTTCGCGACCGTAAACATGGGTGATTTCACAAACACTTTTCTCATGAGGTAAATGCTTGTAAGTCAGGAAGTAGTGTTTCAAACGATTGATATAAGACTCTGGACAATCGGTGACGTCGCTCCATTGACGGTAAAATTCGTCCCCTTTCATCACGGCAATAATCTTGTCGTCTGCTTCGCCGCCATCCAATAAACGGAAGCCACCTATGGGTATGGCTTGCACCAGGATATCGCCGTGAGTAACACTGCGTTCGCTTAGCACGCAAATATCCAAAGGGTCTCCGTCACCCCGACTAACGGTTTTACCGGACATCAGTTCGGCATATTCCGCCGTTTTTTCCGCACAATAGGTCTGGGGAATAAATCCATACAACGTGGGAATCATGTTCGAGAACTTTTGTGGCCGGTCGATTTTCAAGTATCCGGATTCCTTGTCAATTTCGTATTTAACGGTATCGGAAGGAACAATCTCGATAAAGGCCGTGACGATAGTCGGTGCATTTTCACCTGGCGGTATGCCATGCCAAGGATGGGCTTTTTGTTTTACAGTCATTCAGGCCAAAGAAGATTAAAAATCATCATGTCGCGCCTTTAAAGGCGTTGGTTGGACAGTTCCTGGGACTTTAAGCCCAAAGACACTAAAGCGTCCAGGTTCTAAAACTACCGGTATCCAAATGGATAAAGTTGGAGCCCGGATAATAGCCGACCCCACCGCGATGCATCGCAACTGCAGCATTGCGAATACGACGGATATCCAAACGCTCAATGCGTATATCTACCGCGCGACCGTGAATGTGAAAGCTGTTATTGGCTACACCGGAATGTTCGGCATGCAAACGGGCATTGGTCAATGGCGAACGATAACCACAGATGACGTCGAAGGGTTGGATTAACCCCATCATTTGTTTTAAATCATGCAATTGATCCAGTAGTTCGGGGTCGACAGGGTGAACATCCCCAGTGCGGTAATCACGCAGTAAAAAGCTGATTTCGTCCAGTGCATCATTCAAGTAGCGGCCTTTTTCAAAATAAGTCAGGCTCAATTTATCGCCGGTGTGCGGATTTTGAATGGCTAACGAACGATGACCAGTCAAACGACTGTAATCCGATAAAAACATCGGTTCCTGAGCAGATTCTATAAAAGGTTCTCTTTGAACAGGCTCTATTATCGAGTGCGCTCTGCCATTACGATGGCCGTGATTATTACTGGCATAGACGTTGCGGACTCGTGAATTATGATGTCCATGATGCGCCGTATGTAAGGTTTTATGTTCACTGGCTGCAGCTTTATTAATTTTGCCATGCTTACTTGCAAAGAACTTTTGCTCTTTACCTTTAGCATGCCCAATCGATGTTTTGGTTGATTTGTGTTCAGCTTTAGAGGCTTGTATTGCTGGGTGCTTGGGTAAACGCACAGCAGTTTTACCTGTTTTCGCCAGTCTTTGGTTTTTATCAGCCTTTACAGCTTTACTTTTTGCAGCATGAACTACGCCGGGCATCGCTATAGATAAAACCGCACCAACAGCAAAACGACCGAAAAAGCTGCGTCTGGACAGCTCTACCTCATCCTGCTCATTGTTATGTTCTTCTAAATTATGTCTCAGCATCCATAATCTCCTAATTTAATTCATTCCAAACATCAACAGCCAATAAGACTATATAGCCAATTGACTTTTAGTAATTATAACACCTGATCCTCGTTTGGAGGAATCTATAGGCAAATCCAGCAAAAAACAAGCCAAAACCCAACACTCCGCCTGGGTTTATAAGTTCTCATTTATCAACAATTGAGTTTTCTTATTTTTCACTCGATTTACTGATCCCTCGCCGATCATTTAGAGTAATAATCAAAATCTTCGCTTTTTTTCAGCTTAAATTTGGGCTCTCCGTTAACATCGATATCCTGGATTTTTTCTCTGACAGGCTCAGGTTGGGCCCGTAAAGCTTCGATAAACTCCTTAAACCAATCAGCTTGTTTGACATTATCCAGGTCTACATCATTCAGAATATTGGTTTCATCCGGCAGACTGCCAAATTCCCTGGCTTGCTCCAAAGCCTGGTGACAGGCTTCTGCATTGCCACGTAGTGCTTGGATGCAAGCCACGTTGTAAGCAGCACTGCCTTTTTGAATTTTATTGGCTTTTTCGAAAAAATCTTCAGCCAGTTTATATAGCTCCATACGATTAGCTTCCGGACTAATACGGGCTAACTCCATAAAAGCCACACCGCCATCAATCGCTGCCCCAAGGTAGTTGGGTGAAGTCAACAAGCAGAAGGAAAATTTTGAAATAGCATCTTCATAAATTTCAATCGCTTCCACGGTCTGGTGAATTTTGGCTTCGTGTAACAGCGCAAATCCCCAATGATATAAGGCCTCAGAGAACATTAAATTATCGACGATCACGCTGGCAAAACCTTGGTAAGCGCCTTTATACAGTTGTTCGGCTCTGGCACTGTCCTCAGATTTTCGAGCCTGGCCGACTTGCTTGATGGCTGCATCCAGCGTTGAACGTTTTTTAAATGAACTCAAAATTGACATGCTGACTCCTCAATAGTCTGTTCAGAATTTGCTTAGGTTAAAATAAGCCAAAGTCTACAGCATACCTCCCCATAATCGGAATACAAATATGACCGACAGCCCTGAACTGGAAAAAGCCAAAGTAAATCTGGAAACCGCCCAAATCCCCTGGCTGGAATTACAACGTTTTTTCGCAGCAGGCTTAGCCATAGCAGTGGCTGACGATCTTGATTTGGTCGATGTTGCGTATCAATTTGCTGCAGATAATAAACAGCAAGTTGAGAATTGGCTAAAAAGCCACCGCGTCATGCCCGTATCAGACCAGCAAGCCATGCATTGGATTGACAATGACGCCGAAGTTTGGGCAGTGGTTGTCAAACCCTGGGTTTTAGTGCAAGAAGCGCGTGACAATCAATAATCACCGCTTTGGTGCAAACGCACCATTACAAAATTCTGATTTGGTGCACGGGTGTTCTTTAATGAGCATCCATTCCCGTAATGCTAAATCTGACCCGACCTGACAGCCAATCCAGCCCTCACAAAGCACTTGTTTTATAAGGCATATCTACAATTCAACGTTTATTGATCTTATTCACGCCTGTAGCTTATCTAATCTTTGCAGTTATGGCTGTTTGGCATGGCTATTGCTGTATAGTGAGGTATGAATACGATGCCTACTACCCAATATTTTAATGAAATGCACACCGAAACCGGTGTGGTGCGTGATATTTATCAATCTTATGCCAGCTGGCTGGCGCAGCTTCCAGAAGGCATTCTGGAACGCAAAAGTAATGAAGCTGAATTGTTGTTCCGTCGCTTGGGAATCACGTTTGCGGTTTATGGCGAAGCCGCCGGTTCCGAGCGCCTGATCCCGTTTGACATTGTACCGCGTATTTTCGGTGCAACAGAGTGGCGGCGCCTGGAACTGGGTATCAAGCAACGGGTAAAAGCCCTGAATGCCTTTTTGCATGATATTTACCATGACCAAGAAATCATCAAAGCCGGTGTGATCAGTGCACATCAGGTGTTGGAAAATGCCCTATATCGCAAGGAAATGCAGGGTATCGACTTACCCAATCAGGTCTATGCCCATATTGCCGGTATCGATTTGGTGCGGGTGGCTGAAAACGATTTCTATGTCCTGGAAGACAACCTGCGCACACCTTCCGGCGTGTCCTACATGCTGGAAAATCGCAACACCATGATGCGCTTGTTTCCCGAGTTATTTGCAAATCATACCGTAGAGCCGGTCGAACATTACCCGCAAATGCTGCTCGACACGTTGCGAGAGTCCGCACCCATTAATGTTTCGAATCCGACTATCGTCGTCATGACACCGGGCGCTTATAACAGTGCATATTTCGAGCATGCGTTTCTAGCCAGTCAAATGGGAGTGGAACTGGTGGAAGGACAGGATCTGTTCGTCCATCAACAAAAAGTTTACATGTACACCACAGAAGGCCCACAGCAAGTCCACGTCATTTATAGGCGGGTGGACGACGACTTTCTCGATCCACTCGCGTTCAGACCGGATTCTGCACTGGGCGTACCGGGCTTGCTAGACGCGTATTGCAGCGGCAACGTGACACTGGCCAATGGGGTAGGTACTGGGGTGGCAGACGACAAAGCAACCTATCTATTCGTGCCGGAAATGATCCGTTTTTACTTGGGCGAAGAGCCAATCTTGTCAAATGTTCCAACCTGGCGGCTGAGCGAAACCGAGGATTTGAAATACGTGATGGCGCATTTACCGGAATTGGTCGTCAAGGAAGTACAAGGCTCGGGTGGCTACGGCATGTTGGTAGGCCCGACTAGTTCGAAAGCCGAAATAGAGGCTTATAAACAACGTATTTTGGCCGAACCGACTAACTTCATCGCCCAACCGACTCTGGCCTTATCGACTTGCCCCACCATGGTGGAAACCGGTGTAGCACCAAGACACGTGGATTTACGCCCCTTTGTGTTATCCGGCAAGGAAATCAGACTGGTGCCTGGCGGTTTGACCCGGGTAGCCTTACGCGAAGGTTCGCTGGTGGTGAATTCTTCACAAGGCGGCGGCACTAAAGATACTTGGGTATTGGAGGACTAGAACATGTTGGCTCGTACCGCAGATAATTTATTTTGGATGGCCCGACATATTGAACGGGCAGAAAACACCGCCAGGGTGCTCGATGTGGCGCATCGTTCGGCTTTATTACCTTTGGACATCGAAGGGGCTGAAGCTTATCTTTGGTATGCCCCCCTGAATATCACCGGCTGTGCGGCCGGTTATGAAAAAAAATACGGCTTGGCTCAAGCTGATCAGGTCACGCATTTCATGGCGCTAGATCCGGACAACCCTTCCAGCATTTATAGCTGTTTGAAACTGGCTAGAGAAAATGCCCGCGCAGTACGTGGCGCGATTACCTCCGAAATGTGGGAAGTCATCAATTCCACCTGGCTGGAATTGAATCGACAAGCCGGGCAAATGAATCATGACAAGTTTTCAGATTTTTTCGAATGGGTCAAAGGCCGTTCGCACCTGTTTCGCGGCGTCACTTTGGGCACTATTTTGAAAGATGTGGCGTTGAGTTTCATCAAGCTTGGCACCTTTTTGGAACGAGCCGACAATACGGCGCGAATCCTGGACGTGAAATATCATATTCTATTGCCCAGAGTTAGCGATGTCGGTGGGGCTGCGGATTATTATCAATGGGGTTCACTTCTAAAATCCGTCAGTGCCTTCGAAGCCTATCGCAAGATTTATCGTGACGTGATATCGCCGTTGCGAGTCGCTGAATTACTGATCCTGCGGGAAGATATGCCACGCTCCCTGCATGCTTGCATGAACGAAGTTGAAGCGGCATTGCTCGATATTAACGGTACGTCCGGTAAAGAGGCGCGCCGATTGGCTGGTGAACAACATGCCGCTTTGCATTTTGGTTTGATTGAAGATGTTTTTAAACAAGGTTTGCACGAATTTATTACCGATTTTCTGGCCCATACGGCGATCTTGAGTCGCGAAATTCGTAGTGCCTATTTGTCTCGTCGCGATCATTTTGAACCTGCATCGGTGCGCAGAGTCGCCGTGCAGATGCAATAACCGCCTAACCAGTAGAGTGCTATGACTTATTGTGTTGCCCTGAAATTGAATGCCGGTCTGGTATTTGCCTCCGATTCCCGCACCAATGCCGGTGTTGATCAAATTGCCTGTTTTAAAAAGATGCGCAGTTTCGTCAATCCCGGCGATCGAGCGATTATCATATTAAGTTCCGGAAATCTTTCCATCACCCAGAACGCTATCAATTTACTGGACCAGCACGGACGGCATCCGGAAAAACGTAACATCTGGAATGTCAGTTCCATGTTCGAAGTAGCACAGCTCTTGGGCGAATCTCTCCGAGAAGTACGTGTCCATGATGGACTATTTTTAGCTCAGAACAATGTCGATGCCAGTGCCAATTTCATTGTTGGTGGGCAAATAAAAGGCGAAGAAATGCGGCTTTTTATGGTTTACAAAGAAGGCAACTTCATTGAGGCTGGTGAAGAAACCCCGTTTTTTCAGATTGGCGAAACCAAATATGGAAAACCGATCATCGATCGCGTCATCAATCCGCACACCCCGCTGAGTGATGCGGTGAAATGCGTGTTGGTGTCGTTTGACTCCACCATGCGTAGTAACTTGTCGGTAGGCTTGCCGATTGATCTGGCCTGTTATACCAATAACAGCCTGAACATCAATTTTAAACAGCATATCACCCAGGATGATCCTTATTTTGCTCAGATCAGCCGACGCTGGAGTGATGGCTTGAAAGGCGTGTTTGCTTCTTTACCGAATCCGGAATGGCTCACGGATATCGACATGACCGGCCAGTTTCCGCCGCAGTATTGAACAGGATTTAAAAAGTGTCGCAACCGCGATACTCAAAGCAATAACCAAACCCGGCAAAATCATGACTATTCGCGTTGCCCTGCATCATCAATCCCATTATGTTTTCGATCGTCCCGTGGTGGCTTCGCCGCACGAGATACGCCTGCGCCCTGCGGTGCATAGCCGAACACCGGTCACCGGTTATTCACTCAAAGTTAAGCCAGAAAAGCATTTCATTCACTGGCAACAAGATGCTTACGGTAACTTTGTGGCTCGAATTACGTTTCCAGAACCGACCCAGGAAATCGACATCATCGTTGATTTACTGGCCGACATGACAGTGATCAATCCGTTTGATTTTTTTGTCGAGGAATGGGCGGAGCATTATCCTTTCGAATATCCCGAGACTTTGCAGGTCGAGTTAGCCCCCTTTCTGGAAGTCGAAGCAGGCCCGTTAATGAAAGATTGGCTGGCAACGTTTCTGCGGGAACAACCAGAACAAACCACCACCAATTTTTTGGTGAGTCTTAACCAGAAATTACATGCCCATATTTCCTATCTAATCCGACTGGAACCAGGCGTACAAAGCAGTGAAGAAACCTTGCAAAAGAAATCTGGTTCCTGTCGGGATAGCGCCTGGTTGCTGGTGCAAATGTTAAGGCACTTGGGTATTGCCGCACGGTTTGTCTCAGGTTATCTGATTCAGTTGGTAGCCGATGAAAAACCGCTGGATGGGCCCGCAGGCCCGACAACCGATTTTACGGATTTACATGCCTGGTGCGAGGCTTATATTCCCGGAGCAGGCTGGGTGGGATTGGATGCCACTTCAGGCTTATTGGCGGGAGAAGGACATATTCCCCTGGCGGTAAGCGCCACACCGGCATCAGCGGCACCGGTCAGCGGCATGACCAGTATTTGCGAATCTGAATTAAATGTTGAGATGGTGGTGACACGCATTCATGAAGACCCGCGTGTGACCAAGCCCTATACTGAAGAACAATGGCAATCGATACGCCAGCTAGGTCAAGCCATTGATAAGGAATTAAAAGCTGGCGATGTCCGTTTGACACAAGGCGGCGAACCTACCTTTGTGTCCGTGGACAATATGGATGGCGATGAATGGAATATCGCGGCATTGGGCGAGGAAAAATGGCAATTGGCCAACAATTTGTTACGACGTTTACAAACCCGCTTTGCCCCGGGTGGTGCCTTGCATTTTGGTCAGGGCAAATGGTATCCCGGCGAACCTTTGCCGCGCTGGGCTTTAAGCGTGTACTGGCGAGTTGACGGCCTGCCGGTCTGGCACGATCAAACCTTGATTGCCGAAGACACCGGTCTTATAGATGGACAGTCTTTGCAAAGTTTTGCGGAAGCTTTTACCACCCGACTGGCATTGCATCACGGTTATCTCATTCCCGCCTATGAAGACCCCTGGCTGGCATTGGACGAAGAAAGCCGCTTGCCAACCAACATTGATTTAGACTCGCATGATTTGCATAAAGCCGGGGTGCGAAGCACGTTGGCCCAGCAATTACGCTCCGATTTGGGCGCTGTTAAAGGTTATGTGCTACCCCTAAAAGCGGTGGGTGAAAAAGACATCGTCTGGCAATCCAGCTTGTGGCCTTTAAAACATCAACACCTATATCTGTTACCGGGCGACTCGCCGATGGGTTTACGATTGCCATTGAGCAGTCTGCCTTGGGTAGCGCCGGATGATTTTGAATTGGAGTTACCGCCCGATCCCTTCGCTGACCGGGAGACGTTGAGCGATTTTCCACGCAACAAGCCAACGCGTAAACCCGATGACATAAAAACCGATCCCACCGCTCAGCAGGTCATTCATACCGCTTTGGCATTGGAAGTACGAGAAGGCATTTTGTACGCCTTCTTGCCACCGCTAACCAGTCTGGAAGCTTGGCTGGAATTACTGGCCGCATTGGAGGATTGTGCGGAAAAATTAAATCAGCCCTTACGATTGGAAGGTTACCCCCCCCCGCGAGACCCAAGGTTGCTGTCTTTATCCGTGACGCCTGACCCTGGTGTAATAGAAGTTAACATTCATCCCGCTGATAGTTGGGATGCCTTGGAGTCTCGTACACAAACACTTTACGAAGATGCCCGCCAGACCCGATTGGCCACGGAAAAATTCATGCTGGATGGCCGACATACCGGCACCGGTGGCGGTAACCATATTACTTTGGGTGGTGCCACAGCCGCTGAAAGCCCCTTCTTGCGGCGACCGGATTTACTGAAAAGTTTAATCAGTTATTGGCAGCAACACCCGGCCTTATCTTACTTGTTTTCCGGACAGTTTATTGGTCCGACCAGCCAAGCACCACGCGTCGATGAAGCCAGAGACGATAATTTGTATGAACTGGAAATTGCCTTTCAACAAATTGAAGAAAAACTGTCCAGCGGTGAAGAAAGTGCTCAGCCCTGGTTGGTCGATCGCTTATTGCGGAATTTGTTGATCGATTTGACCGGCAATACTCATAGAGCCGAATTTTGTATCGACAAATTGTATTCCCCGGACACTGCTACAGGGCGTTTGGGCTTGGTCGAGTTGCGAGCCTTTGAAATGCCACCGCATTACCGAATGAGTTTGTTGCAATCGTTATTGTTACGGGCCCTGGTGGCAAGATTCTGGAAAACCCCGCACCGCGGCAAACTGGTGTATTGGGACACTGCCTTACATGACCGCTTCATGCTGCCACATTTTATTGAACAGGACATGCGGGACATTTGTCGGGATTTACGCAGCGTGGGCTATGCATTTGACGATAACTGGTTCGCGCCCTTCATCGAATTCCGTTTTCCACATTATGGCAGCGTGGTTTACGAAGGGGTGCAACTGGAATTACGTCAAGCCATAGAGCCTTGGCATGTATTGGGCGAAGAAGTCAGTGGTTCCGGCACAGCCCGCTATGTGGATTCCTCGGTAGAACGCCTGCAAGTCAAAGTCAGTGGCATGATAGGCAACCGGCATCAAGTGGTCTGTAACGGACGTTTGGTACCGTTACATCCGACCGGTGTACCCGGTGAATTTGTCGCGGCAGTGCGCTTTAAAGCCTGGGCACCACCATCTGCCTTGCATCCCAGTATTGGGGTACATGCACCTTTGGTGTTTGATTTACTGGATAGCTGGAATGGCCGTTCGATAGGCGGTTGTACCTATCACGTCAGTCACCCTGGTGGCCGGAATTACGAAACATTCCCAGTGAATGCCAACGAAGCCGAAGCCCGCCGTCGCGCCCGTTTTTGGGATCATGGCCATAGCGCCGGACCGATGCAGGTCAAAGAAGAAGCGGTGAATCCTCGTTTTCCTATGACATTAGACTTGCGCTGGCAACCCGAATAAACAGTGCCTTTGCGTATCAGATTTTCGATATTTAGGAGTTAATATGATTTGTTCGACCAACTTGCCGCGTTTTGGCGACAAACAAAATTCGGCATTCTTTGAAGAGTATCTGCAGCGTTTGCTGGAGCAACGTGATCGCAGCGGCTTGACCGAAATGATAGGCGGCATCGAAGCGCTAATGATCAGCGTCGAGCCCGGTAATTCGGTGGAATATATTGCCGAATTGACTTTGATGACGCCTTATCAATATCTGGTCACACTGGACAGTGATCAGCACATGACCCATGTCATGCGCATCGATATGAATTCGCCGGATATTTTGCTGCGCGAAGTCAAAAACCCCGAGCGTACCGACATCTTTCGTAGTCTCAACGATTTGTACCCGGTCGGCGCGCAACGACCACACAGCCGCTATCTGGGTGAGATTTTGCTGGCTAATGATCGGCACGCGGTGGTAGCCGAACAACAGCAGCGGGAATTCCGGTTTTTTTCGGTTGGACAATTAGCCGAGTTGGACTTGCCATTAAATGTCAGCATGTCCAAACCCTCGCCTTATACCCAGAACCTGCTGGGCTACATGGAGCGGCCGGTAGACGGTATCCGCGTCTATCAACACGGCGAATGTGTGATTCTGTCTGCGGCACAAGCGGCCAACGACAGAGGCAAAGAGATGCAGGAACGTCTGGGCATCAAAGATATCATCATGCCGATTGATCATCTGGCTACCCGAGTTTACAGTCAAAATCGCGAAGCTGCGCTGCTGGAATATCTGGCCTTATCCAGTTATTACTATTGGGGCAGTTACGACATCAAGGATCAGAACTCTTCGACCAATGTGACCAAAAACGTCCGGCAAACCCCGGAATCCATGAGTCCGGCCAAAGTGTTTACTGCCAATAATCATCCCTATTGTGTCAATCATCTGGACAAATTACCCAGTCCGACTGAAACCTTTGTGCGTAACTACGGCCCACGCCTGCATCACATTGCTGTAGAAGTTAAAGACGGCCAAACTCATGGCAGGGAGAACATTGATTTCATCGTCGAAGCCATTGCCGCTCAAGGCAAAGGCTTTTTACTGGATACCGTGGGCTCTCGCGAAGAAGGCTTGAAGCAGATTTTTTCCTCAGCGTCGGATTTTTCGTCACTGATTATCGAATATGTGCAACGTTTTGGCGATTTTCAGGGCTTTTTCACCCGTGAAAACGTGGCTCTTTTGACCTACGCGGCAGGACAGGAAGAAGGGGTTAAAGGCAAGATTTAACTTATTCCAGTTACCCCAACACAATGGGGTAACTAGAGAGAACTCAGACTCATGGTCTGACGGATATTTCAGCTGGCTTGTTGGCAGCCAGCTGATTACTCGCTGCAGAATTGACCAATGTCGGTGCTTGCACCTTGCTCAACGCTTTTTTCAGTTGTTCATCCTGACCATAAATATCCGGATAGAAGTGCAGCTGGTTTTCATGATCGACAAAGGTGGTGGCGTAGTAAAACAACACCGGCACTGAACGTTTCAATGTCACATGTCGATTTTTGGGGGCAGACATCGCTTGCTTGATGGATTCTTTGTCCCAGCCTTGTTGATCTCCCAGCACAAATTCGGCTAATTGCTCTGGCTCTGAAACCCGAACACAGCCGTGACTCAAATCACGCCGTGAGCGACTGAATGCCGAGCGACTGGGCGTATCGTGCAAATAGACATCAGCTGTATTGGGGAACACAAACTTCACACGACCCAACGGATTTTTTTTGCCGGGACGTTGCCGAGCCCGAATATAACTGCCGCCACCTTGTTCGTCACTATTTTGGTGCCGAATCAGTTCGATTTCCTGACTGGCCAAATAGCCTTCGTTATTTGCGGCTTTGGGGAGAATTTCCTTTTGAAAGATGGTTTTAGGAATATTCCAGTAAGGCATGAATTCCAGATATTTCATCTCTTCCCATAGAACCGGCGTTTGATTATCCGGTGATTTACCGACAACCACTTTCATGTTCAGCGGATTTTGGTCATCAACCGAATTAAATGCCCATAATTCAAAAGCGGGGATATTCACCACGATCATCGGACCTTCAGTCACATCCGGAATCCAGCGGGCTCGCTCCATGGCCAATTCGATCTGAGCGGTTTTTTCGCCTGAGGATTCATTGAACAAGGCCGCAGTGGCGGGACCGATGTGTCCATCAGCTTTGAGTCCTTGCTGCTCCTGCAATTTTTTGATCGCTTCTACCAATTCATTATCGTAACTATTGCCCTCGGTATTACTGCTCTCATCCAATACCTTCAAGGCTTTCAGGTGCTGGCGTAACACAGCCATTTGCGGATGCCGATCTCCGGGACGCAAAACTTTGCCAGGTTTAAACTCCTCTAGATCAGCCTGGGGATGCAGTGGCTTTAAGCCGGTCAATATTTTTTTCAACTGCTGATATTGGCGATTTTTGGGTTCAAAGGCTGTCACCAATTCGGTTAACGTTTGCGAGGCCAGATGTTTTTTGAGTAATCCGGCAACATCAATGGGCGGTTTGGGCGCGATATGCACTGGATATTCAATGTCCCGCAAATCGACTTGGCCTTGTCGCAAATCATGTAAATAACGCACCAAAGAAACGGTCAAAGCTACGTCATGACTGGCGATCCTATTGCCATCCAGATTTTGCTCGATAATCAACCCTTTCAGCCTATCCACATCATAATTAGCCGGATTCAAGCCGTCGGCACTGGCATTGTTCAGGATGCTTATCAAATCGTTAAGATTTTTTTCGGAATGATTTTCACCAAACCAGATCGGTTGATACTGGGTGCTTTGATAGATTTGATTGACAAAATCACTCACCCGACTGAAATCGCTACGCAACAACAAAGGATGTTGCTTGCTCAGCAAAATGGCCCCTATCGGGCTGGTCAGTGGAATAATATTCTCAGGTTCAGCAGTTGGGAGACTATTGATGACAGGCACAGTATTGTTCAGCTCAGGCGCTGCATTTTCCTGGCTCAAAGCAGGTTTGCTTCCAGCATAAGTCATACAGGCAGCCAACGCATAACAGGCGTAAGCGCGGCGTGAATCTTTTTGGGCGTGCAGTTTCTTAATCATGTTAACGCGAAAAGTCCTCTAGGGTTATCGTGCCTGAGCAATTTCAGTCCCAAACCAACGGCAATATCGCCTGATTTTACCCTACTCTGAAAACATTTGAATCAATAAGTGATCAAAATCAGTGGGGTATTCAATTCCCATCCAGCTTTAACGGCCCGGCAAGACCGGCGATGTGTTTGGATAATGTGATCTAATCTCCTGGAGTAACGGGTTGAACTCATCGACATCCACGGTGACAATCTGCCCGGTATTACTGGCAATATAAGGTTGCATGGCTGTAACCATAAACGGCAGAGTCAAACGTAGATCATTGCTTTGCCCCATGCTTTGTACGCTGATCTTCCATAATTGCTGCGGCGTCTGCTTATTTAAATAAGCGGTAGCATCATAGGCATCCAGCATTAAGTAACGTCGATACAGGGTATAGGACTCCAACCGTTGCGCGTAGCCACCCACACCATACATCATCCCCATTCTGGGGTAATAACCATATCGACGCCCATAGTAGGGATAATAGCCATACCCCGTCCAGACCGGCATATCGTAAGCATATTGATGCACCTGCGGCTCACCTATCCCATAGCTCAAATAGACAACCACATCGCCAGCTTGTAATGAGGCTGCCTTGATAAAGCCACGTTTGATCAAGGCTTTTTCGACATGATTTTTGAATTCGATAAATTGTAAATCGTATTCGCTGGTGTCTTTGTTACCTGGCAAAATCATAAACTGACGCCGATTTTGAGCATCCGTCGTAGCCAAGGCGTCGATATCGGAACGCACTTCCATGGGTCTGGGTGTCATGGCACAGCCTGACAACCACATTACACTAAAGAGTAAAATCCACCGCAGCCTGATTTTAAAAGGTTTATTCGTCTGTACGCACGTCATAATCATCAACCTCCAGTTGATTCGCTTCCCGTCTTCGACGCTGAATCATGGCCTGGCGTTCAATTTCTGCGATGGTTTGTTTTTCTGTCAAAAACGTCTGATGTGCCAAGCGGTCTGTCGTTAATTGAGTTTCCGCCAACCTTTGCCGAGATTCTAATTCCTGTTGACCACGCAGCTCGATCTCGAGACTGATTTCCTTCAGTTGCTGTTCATGATTGATTTGCTCGGCATGAATACGCCGTTCCACATCGCGCTGCCGGGCAATCTGCTGTTCCTTGTCTTCCAGCAATTGCAATTGCGCTTCGGCTTCCTGTAACTGAATTTGTCGCTGCATTTCGGCTAATTGCTTCAAATGCTCCAATTCCGCCTGCTTCGCCAGCAAGGTTTGTTGTTGCGCCAAAACCTGTTGACGTTCAAGCTCCGCCTGCTTTTGTTGATGGGTTTCAAAAGTCTTCTTTAAAACATGTAGATAAACGCTGTCTTTGCCAAGCTGCACCTCCGGAAACTCCGCAAAACTGGCGCTCATGTGGCATAGCGCTTCAGCCTGGATATGTTGCAGCGTCAATATTTCACAAACCGAAACCGCTAAGCGCTTTTCATGATTGCTCAGACCTTTTTGTACCCAAACCCCATCGGCCAGACTACTAAGTTCCTGATTGATGCGGTCTTCGATAACGGCGGTGTAAACCTGCTGAATATGTTGATTGAGACCCTCAATAATCTCGCTATTTTTCTGCGCATAAGCCAACGTGGCCTGGAAGCGTATGTTCAGCTCAATATCTAATGTGCAAAAATCATCGAACAATTGGATTTGCCGCCGATATGGCCAGCTTTGTATCGCTAAGGGATAAATCTGATGATAAAAGCGCTTCTGAAAAGTTTCCGGACGTAAAAACAGCCGTTTAAAAGGCCCCAACTTAAAAACCACCAACTGCCTGTCAGCATCAAAACCGGCCACCCAGTCTTCCAGATCATTACTGGCCGGTTCGAACAGGTCTACACCCGATAACCAGGCCTCCAGTTCGGTATTGGGCTGATTCATGACGGCCCCACAGAACGTTCCAGTTGAGCTTTGGCCTTAAGTGCGGCGATTTTATCCGACATTTTTTCGGCAATTAGCGGATAAAGCGTCGGCGCAAATTCCACGGTTCTGGCGTTTACTTTTCTTAAAAAGCCGCGGCTCAATAGCAAGCCCACCACAAACATGCGCGACCAATCCGAATAGCGCCGGGCTCGTTCCAGATCAGACTTTTCGATGATCATTTCCAGTTCATCATTTTCGTTGATGCGAAATTCGGTAAATTGCCTTAAACATTCAAACACTAACTCTTCTTCCTGCGCGGTCAGCGGGCCAGGGGCGGTAAACTCCAGTCGATAAGACAACAGCACGGTAAAAAAATCCACCATCGCCGCACAGCTAAACGCAAACCAGGAAAAACCCTGCCACATCGCAAACGAAGGCTTCACTTCGGCGACAAACTGCTTATAGGTCATCAACATTGGCGCATCCGGCAAGCTCAAACCGGCACTGCTGGATAATTGATTCACCAGTAATTGAATATCCTGGTAATGCTTGAGCAACTGGTAATAAGCCTCTTCCTGATTCTGCGACACATCCAATTCACCCAAGCTGGTTTGCAGCAAGCGTATTTTGCCATCCAGCTCCAGCACAGTTTTTTCCTGCTGTTCAAAAGCCTGCTTTTTTTCCTGATAAATTTGATTGTAATGCCGCCAGAATGGGCCTTGTCCTACCTGATTTTTGTAGCCCTGGGCAATTTGTTCATGCGTACCAAAATAAGCCTGCGACGCATCCAGCGACGCTTTATCCAAAGCCTGCTGCTGCTTTTGAATGAACTGGCTTTTTTGTTCCAGCACCCTATCCAGATAAGTTTTGATGTCTTGCCGGATCTGTTGCACGCGATCGATATGCAACGATTCCTGTTCGGAAATTTCGTAAAACTTGAAATACGAAAACGTCACCGACGCTGCCAAGGCAATGCAAAGCGAAGCCGCTACTGAAAAATATCGAACTCGGTTTGCCGACCAATGAATCCCCGCCATTTCCAAAGAACAAATCACGATAATCGATTGAATGGCGACGGTAATAACCAGCGCAATCCATGGCGTGATGAAATGGGACAAACCATAATAGGTAGTAAAACCCGACGACACACTGAGCATCAAAACGATGGGTATGGTCCAAATCCGCAACATACTGACAAACAAAGTCTGTATGCGGTTGATGAAGTAGCCCATGCCAGTTGAGCGTAATTTTAATTGGGTATCGTTCATGAAGTGACTTAAAAATTCTATCGGTTATGCCATTAAACCCGGGCTCCAGGGAAAATTTCGGCCATGATAACCCGTTATGCAATCGGGTGGTAAGGATAAGAAACGCCGTCACCATCTTCACTAAAACTTAATCTTTAAGCGATTCGATTCTCCTTATCCACACGACATTGATCTGTAAGTGTTACAATTTAAACAACTATTTGGCGTGCCGATAAAAGCCGCCTTAGCGCAAAAGCCTTCTCTTTGGAAAATATCTTAATTCACAGATCGAGCAATCGCGCTAGCTAGTTAGCCTTTGGGTCCGTCTGAAGCCAATATTCAAGCATCGTTCCGTCCCATCCTCTTTATCTCCATGAGACACTTAATGACATTTTCCTCGCTAGGCCTTTCCGCAGAACTTTTACAAGCGATTGACGCTTCCGGTTACACCACCCCCACCCCGATCCAAATCAAAGCCATTCCCGCGGTGCTGACCGGACACGATTTACTGGCCGCTGCACAAACTGGCACCGGTAAAACCGCCGGCTTTACCTTACCCATATTGCAACGTTTATCCCAAACCATTTACGGTCGTAACCGTCCGGTGCGGGCGCTGATTTTAACCCCAACCCGTGAACTTGCTGCGCAAGTCGGTGAATCCGTTCTTAAATACGGCGCCCATCAAAATCCGCGTTTAAAATCGGAAGTGGTTTTTGGGGGTGTAAAAATCAATCCACAAATGATGCGTTTACGCGGCGGCGTGGATATTCTGACTGCGACCCCAGGCCGTTTGCTGGATTTGGTCAGTCAAAATGCCGTCAAACTCAATCAGGTAGAAGTGTTGGTGCTGGATGAAGCCGATCGCATGCTGGATATGGGCTTTATCAAAGACATCCGCAAAATTTTGGCGATGCTGCCTAAAAAGCGCCAGAACCTGTTGTTTTCAGCAACCTTTTCGGCTGACATCCGCAAACTCACCAGTGATTTATTAGTCAATCCGGTCAAAATCGAAGTCGCGGTTGAAAACGCAGCAGCCGACACCATCGACCAAATCGTTTATACCGTCAACAAAACCGCTAAAACCGCTTTGCTGACACATCTGGTCAAAAGCAATGACTGGCGGCAAGTATTGGTCTTCACCAGCACCAAACATGGCGCCAATAAACTCACCGAAAAACTCAACACCGCCAATATCAAAGCCGCCGCCATCCACGGCAATAAAAGCCAGGGCGCCAGAACCAGTGCTTTAGCCGGTTTCAAAGCCGGGGATATTCGAGTGCTGGTCGCCACCGATGTGGCTGCACGCGGTATAGACATTGCACAATTACCGCATGTGGTGAATTATGAATTACCCAGGTCGTCCAGCGATTATGTGCATAGAATCGGCAGAACTGGCCGCGCCGGACAAAACGGTCAAGCAGTTTCATTAGTTTCTCAGGATGAACTACAAGCTTTGAAACTGGTTGAAAGGCTGATCGGCAACAAAATCCCGCGTGAACAAGTTAGTGGGTTTGAAGCGCATGCTTCGGTGTAAATAAACGGTCCATTTTGAGCGAGACCCGGAAAGAGAAATAAAAGCCAACCCGCTTAGAGTAACCAGATCGGTCGTTGCGGGTTGTGCAACCTGATAGATCAATAAATTTCAAAAAAAATCGATTGATTTTTTTGGTCTTATTGTTAATTTAATCACGTTATTTTTGAATAACACCCGTGGACTTCGGAATTTTTCATGGAAATGGATTGCCGCCCATTACTTCTAAAGTGAAGGAGGTTGCTATGAATAAAATTACGCCACATTTAATTCGCGATTTGCACAACACACTTCCCGCAGGCACTGAATGCTATCTCTGTAATACCGTCAGGAAAGCCTTGAGTCAGTACCGCAACGGTCGCGAACCTATGGCCTTTTTAGATAAAGATCAAGCTCTGCCAATCCTGGCGCAAAAACTGGGGCGCGGACTCAAACGCTTCATCGTCGAAGACGTTCAAGCCGCATTAGCCTTATATAACGGAACCAAGCCCGGCAAAATGGCTTAACGCTTTTTGTTAGTGAAGAAATAAAGGTCACCATAATTTATTCAGTCCCCCGTTTATGGGGGATTTTTTTGCTTGCAGGCAACTGGTTTTTTGCTTTGGCGTACACCCTACAAATCAACCGCTTAATGGTTCAATCCAGTAGTTGGGTCTTCGGTGTAAGTGAGCGACAGCAACAACGGCAATTGTCTCGCGATCAATGCCATACAAAATCCCGTAGGGAAAACGATTAATCAAACAGCGTCTAATAGCATTGTCCAATAGGGCGTAAGACTCAGGAAATGCAATAACTCGTCGAATCGCAGCATCAAATTCATTTAAAAAACTGAATACCTAAATTCACTTGTTGACATTCATACCAAATAAAAGCTTCATCCAGCTCGGTTTGAACCGCTTCAAGAAACTCGACTTTCATTTATATTTTTCATCACCGCGTCGTAACTGACTGTTTTTAATTCTCCGGATTGATAAGCCTGCCATCTTCGTTGTGCTTCATCACGCCAGACAGCATCAATATCCAGATTCGGCATATCGAGGTCGGCCAGCAATAATTCTGCGAGCCGTAATTTTTCCAAAGCAGGCAGACGTTGGGCTTAAGGCTGGATACGTGCCGCGAAAGGTTATGACATTGAGGTAGAAAGCCTGAATTATCGGGCAGGTGACGCGTATCTGTCGGCCGCCAAGGGCCGCACCACGCAACCGGCTTATGTACTGGATTCTACTGGTCGGGTTTACAGCATCAATACGCACGACCTACCTTCGGCGCGTAGCCAAGGCGAACCGCTGCCCGGCCTTCTAAATCCGCCAGCTGGTAGTTTGTTTACCGATGTATTTACCGGTCAGCCGGAAGATTGGGTGCTGATGGCAAACAATGCAGGCTATGGCTTTCGGGTGCAATTAAAAGAATTAATCAGCAAAAACAAGGCAGGTAAAGCATTACTGAGTTTGCCGCAAGGCGCGAAAGTCATGACGCCGACACCGATTCCCAATGCCGACGATCTGTTGCGGTGGCAACCCTGCAAGGCCGGTTGCTGATTTTTGCCACCCAAGACTTACCGGAATTGGCAAAGGGCAAAGGCAACAAACTGATTC
>CAZJYS010000007.1:0-31132 GCA_964550075.1 uncultured Methylomonas sp. | reverse complement strand
TCGGCGTGCAATCAGTTGTTAAATTGGTAGAAGCCCTGGATAGTTACATCCCAGAACCCGAGCGCGCAGTCGATGGAAAATTCCTGATGCCAATCGAAGACGTATTCTCCATTTCAGGTCGTGGCACCGTGGTGACCGGTCGTGTTGAGCGCGGCATCATTAAAGTAGGAGAAGAGGTTGAAATCGTAGGTATCAAAGATACTGTCAAAACAACCTGCACAGGTGTTGAAATGTTCCGCAAATTGCTGGATCAAGGCCAGGCCGGTGATAACGTCGGTGTATTATTGCGTGGTACCAAACGTGACGATGTTGAGCGTGGTCAAGTATTGGCTCATGTTAACAGCATCAAGCCACACTCACACTTCAAGTCTGAGATCTATGTATTGTCAAAAGAAGAGGGTGGACGTCACACACCATTCTTTAATGGTTACCGCCCACAGTTCTATTTTAGAACCACCGATGTGACCGGAGCGGTTGAGTTGCCAGAAGGCGTGGAAATGGTGATGCCTGGCGACAATATTTCAGTCACTGTTAAATTAATCGCACCGATTGCGATGGAAGACGGACTGCGTTTTGCTATCCGTGAAGGTGGTCGTACCGTAGGTGCGGGCGTTGTGGCTTCTATCATCGAGTAAGATGTCGAAGTAGGGTTTTCTGAATAGGTCAGTAGTTCAATTGGTAGAGCAGCGGTCTCCAAAACCGCAAGTTGGGGGTTCGAGTCCCTCCTGGCCTGCCATTCAGAAAATTAGTCAAAATTACTATCATAAAAATAAATGAACGCACAAGCTGAACAAGTTACTTCAGTAGCTGATGTCGTAAAACTAGTTGTAAGCCCGTTATTGGTTGTTTTGGGTGTGGTTGCGTTCTATCACTTTTCCGATCTTTTGTTGATTTATCGGGTTTTAGGCTTGGTTGTTGTCGTTGGTGCGTCTGTGGCGATCGCATTTACAACAGACAAAGGGCAATCTGTATGGCAATTTGTTTTGGAATCAAAACAAGAAGTTAGGCGCGTAGTGTGGCCGACTAGAGATGAAACGGTTCGAACAACACTATTGGTTTTTGCAATGGTGTTCATTGTTGGGCTGATTTTGTGGCTATTAGACATGTTTTTGTTCTGGGCTGTGCAGTTGTTGATGAGTCAGGGGATCCAATAATGTCTTTGCGTTGGTATGTGGTGCATGCTTACTCCAACTTTGAAAATAAAGTAAAGCAAGGCTTAGAAGAGCGAATCAAGAGAGAGGGGTTGCAAGAGTTTTTTGGGAAGATCCTGGTGCCCACTGAGGAAGTAGTGGAGATGAAGATGGGTCAGCAAAGGAAAAGCGAAAGAAAATTTTTCCCAGGTTACGTTCTGGTGCAAATGGAATTGAATGACGAGACATGGCATTTGGTTCGAAATGTACCAAGAGTGCTTGGATTTATTGGTGGAACGTCAGATAAGCCTTCTCCAATTTCCGACAAAGAAGCGATGTCAATACTTTCCAGGGTTGAGGAAGGTGTTAATAAGCCACGGCCAAAAATCATGTTTGAGGCCGGGGAAGTTATTCGTATCACAGACGGGCCGTTCAAAGATTTTAACGGTAACATTGAAGAAGTAAATTACGAAAAAAATCGCTTAAGAGTGTCTGTTCTTATTTTTGGTCGATCAACTCCAGTAGAGCTTGAGTTTACTCAGGTAGAAAAAATTTAGAACATTACGATAGATTTATTATGAATCCTTGTCATGTTTGTGGCAGGGATTTTTGTTTGTTGGGGAGCTTAAAAGGCGTTTGTACCCATTTAGGAGCATAGAATGGCAAAAAAAATCAGTTCATACATTAAGCTACAGGTCAAGGCGGGTGAGGCCAATCCAAGTCCACCGGTAGGTCCTGCGTTAGGTCAACGTGGCGTTAATATTATGGAGTTCTGTAAGGCGTTCAATGCGCGTACACAAGATGTGGAAAAAGGATTGCCCTTGCCAGTTGTCATCACTGTGTATAGCGATAAAAGCTTTACCTTTATCACTAAAACACCGCCAGCTTCGATTCTGTTAAAAAAAGCAGTAGGAATCAAAAGTGGCAGCAGCAAACCAAATTCATCCAAAGTAGGTACGGTGACTCGTGCTCAGCTAGAAGAAATTGCGAAGACTAAAATGGAAGACCTTAATGCAGCTGATATGGATGCAGCAGTTCGTATCATAGCGGGTAGCGCTCGCAGTATGGGCTTGAACGTGGAGGGCGTGTAATGGCAAAAATAACTAAAAAAGCGAAAGCAATTAAAGCCAAGGTATCCGGCGCTAAGCAGTACTCTGTTGCAGAAGCGGTAGGGTTGCTTAAAGAATTTGCAAATACTAAATTTGATGAATCTATAGATGTGAGTGTCAATTTGGGCGTTGATCCAAGAAAATCGGATCAAAACGTCCGAGGTGCATCGGTGTTGCCAAATGGTACAGGTAAAACTGTCCGTGTAGCTGTGTTTGCACAGGGTCCAAATGCCGATGCTGCGAAAGAAGCAGGTGCTGATGTGGTTGGTATGGATGATTTGGCCGAACAAGTTAAACGTGGTGAGATGAATTTTGACGTTGTTATTGCTTCGCCGGACGCCATGCGCGTGGTAGGTCAGTTAGGTCAAATTTTGGGGCCTAGAGGATTGATGCCTAATCCGAAAGTAGGCACAGTCACACCAGATGTTGCAACTGCAGTCAAAAATGCAAAATCAGGTCAGGTTAGATATAGAACTGATAAATCAGGGATTATTCACTGTTCTATCGGTAAAGTTTCTTTTGACGAAAATTCAATCAAACAAAACCTGGAGTTTTTGATTGCAGATTTGAAAAAAGCCAAGCCAACTGCCGCAAAAGGCGTGTATCTTAAAAAAATCTCCCTATCGTCAACCATGGGCCCAGGTCTCTGGATTGACCAATCGAGCATAGAAGCTTAAAAAACAAAACTTTGGGTTGCCGATAAATCGGTAACCGTCAAAGACCGTAGGGGCTCAATGGCTTAATAACCTACGCAGACGGGAAGCCAGAACCAACTTTGGTGAATGGAACCGTAAGGGGCATCGTAAGATGCGTTTCATAGCTCCTGAGAATATCGGGAAACTACCGGAGGTAGATGTGGCACTCAATTTAGATGGCAAAAAAGTTGTCGTAGAAGAAGTTGCTGAATTCGCCGCTAAAGCCCTTTCTGCTGTTGCAGCGGAATATCGGGGTTTGACAGTTACTGAATTGACAGAACTGAGAAAAACCGCCAGAGAAACAGGGGTATATCTGCGCGTAGTCAAGAATACCTTGGCTAGACGTGCAGTAGCTGGAACTGAGTTCGAATGCATGCAAGAAGGACTGGTTGGTCCTTTAATATTGGCGTTTTCACTGGAAGACCCAGGCTGTGCAGCTCGCTTGGTAAGTGAATTTTCAAAAACTCACAATAATCTGATAACCAAAATCGTAGCGATAGGCGGACAAGCTTACGGTGCTTCAGAACTTGATCGGTTGGCAAGACTGCCGACACGTGATCAGGGTATCAGTATGCTGATGTCAGTCATGAAGGCCCCAGTCGAAAAACTGGCGCGTACTTTGGCTGCTGTCAGAGATGAGAAGCAAGCAGCATAATTTCGCGTCAACAAGTTAAACGCATTAATTTTAGAGGAAAACAAAATGGCAATTTCACAACAAGACATCCTGGATGCAGTAGCAAACATGACGGTTATGGAAATCGTTGATCTGATTTCAGCGATGGAAGAAAAATTTGGTGTTTCTGCTGCAGCTGCAGTTGCAGTTGCAGCACCTGTTGCAGCTGCAGCAGTTGAAGAGCAAACTGAATTCGATGTTATCTTGACAGGATTTGGTGAAAATAAAGTAGCAGTAATTAAAGCCGTACGTGGCCTAACAGGCTTGGGCTTGAAAGAAGCAAAAGACGCTGTTGAAGGTGCGCCAACGACTTTGAAAGAAGGTGTTTCAAAAGCCGAGGCCGAAGCTGCTAAAAAAGAACTGGAAGAAGCGGGCGCAACCTGCGATATCAAATAAGCATTTTTTGCTGCTTATCTGGCGTAAGCCTATCAAACCGGGGCTGACGGCATTTTGCCGTCGGCCTTTTACTGCTTGTTGGACAAGCAGTAGTAAATAATCTCTGATGACAAAGGTATAGAAGCACTATGGCCTATTCTTTTACCGAAAAAAAGCGTATCCGTAATAACTTTGGGAAAGGTACTGAAGTACTTGAAGTCCCATATCTATTAGCAACACAAATTGATTCCTACGCAAGTTTCTTGCAGGCTGGCATCGCGCCTGAAAAAAGGCGTAATCAAGGCTTACATGCCGCATTTACAAGTGTATTTCCTGTGGTCAGTCATTCAGGCTATGCCGTACTTGAATATGTGAAATATCGCCTGGGGGAACCTGCTTTTGATGTAAGAGAGTGCCAACAGCGTGGCGCAACTTACTCAGCCCCTCTAAGAGTCATGGTGCGTTTGGTAATTTACGATAAAGATGCGCCAGGGAATACAAAAGTAGTCAAAGACATCCGTGAACAAGAAGTTTACATGGGTGAATTACCTTTAATGACGGATAACGGTACCTTCGTCATCAATGGCACAGAGAGGGTAATTGTCTCCCAATTACATAGATCGCCAGGTGTGTTCTTCGACCATGACAAAGGTAAAACACACTCATCCGGTAAGCTGTTGTTTAACGCAAGAGTTATTCCTTACCGTGGGTCATGGTTAGATTTCGAGTTTGATCATAAAGATGCTGTTTATGTGCGTATCGATAGACGTCGTAAAATTCCAGCCACAATATTGCTGCGTTCTCTAGGGTATGACAACGAAGAAATGATCAAAATTTTCTTCGAAACCAACAAGTTTTCGCTGAGTGCCGATAAATTTATGTTCCATGTCATCCCTGAAAGATTGCGTGGGGAAATGTCATTGTTCGACATAAAGCATAATGGCGAAGTGATTATTGAGGAAGGACGCAGGATTACGGCGAAACATGTGCGGCAATTGGAAAAAGCCGGAGTGACCGAGATAGAAGTACCTAGGGAATATCTGATTGGGAAAATACTGGGCCACAATGTTATCGATAAAACGACAGGGGAATTGCTGGCATCTGTCAATGATGAAGTGACTGATGCTTTATTACAAAAATTAACCGATGCAGGTGTTAATGAGATTAACACTTTGTATGTGAATGATCTGGATCGCGGCCCGTATATTTCAAATGCAATGCGTCTTGATTCGACTACCAACCGAATGGAAGGATTGGTTGAAATCTATCGCATGATGCGTCCAGGCGAGCCGCCTACAGTAGAGTCTGCAGAGAATTTGTTTGAGAATCTGTTTTTTACAGACGAGCGTTATGATTTGTCTGCCGTTGGACGGATGAAATTTAATCGTCGCTTGGGCAGAGAGGAAATTGAAGGTCTAGGTACGTTGAGCAAGGAAGATATTATCGATGTGCTTAAAGAGCTAATTAAAATCAGAAACGGTAATGGTGTCGTAGACGACATTGATCATTTAGGTAACAGACGTGTTCGCTCAGTAGGCGAGATGATAGAGAATCAGTTCCGTATTGGATTGGTTAGAGTTGAACGTGCTGTCAGAGAACGTTTGACTCTTGCTGATTCCGAAGGATTGATGCCTCAGGAAATTATCAATGCAAAACCTGTATCTGCGGCAGTCAAAGAATTCTTTGGCTCTAGTCAGCTTTCCCAATTCATGGATCAGAACAATCCTTTGTCCCAGGTTACCCATAAGCGTCGTGTATCGGCTCTGGGGCCTGGTGGTTTGGCAAGAGAGCGGGCGGGTTTTGAGGTTCGTGACGTACATACGACTCATTACGGTCGGGTATGCCCAATTGAAACACCAGAGGGTCCAAACATTGGTTTGATTAACTCACTATCGGTTTACGCGCGTACCAATGAATACGGTTTCTTGGAAACGCCATACCGTAAAGTCATTAACGGTAAAGTAACGGATCAGGTTGATTATATTTCGGCGATTGAAGAAGGTGAGTTCGTTATTGCGCAGGCCAGTGTGGCTGTTGACGAAAACGGAAACTTGGTGGAAGGCTTAGTTTCTTGCCGATACAAGGATGAATTTACCTTGGCCTCTTCTGAAACTGTGCAATATATGGACGTATCGTCTAAGCAGATTGTATCTGTAGCGGCTTCGATCATTCCTTTCCTGGAACACGATGACGCTAACCGGGCGTTGATGGGGTCTAACATGCAACGCCAAGCGGTGCCAACTTTGCGCGCTGAAAAGCCGTTGGTCGGTACTGGCATGGAGCGCGTAGTGGCCAAAGACTCGGGTGTAACCGTGGTGGCAACACGTGGTGGACGCATTGAGGCCGTAGATGCAGGGCGTATCGTGGTTCGAGTTAACGACGACGAGACGGTTGCAGGTGTGCCAGGTGTAGATATTTATAATCTGATCAAGTATACCCGCTCCAATCAGAATACTTGTATCAACCAAAAACCATTAGTCAAGTTGGGTGACATAGTCAGCAGAGGCGATATTTTGGCGGATGGCCCATCAACCGACCTAGGTGAATTGGCGTTGGGACAAAATATGCTGATCGCTTTCATGCCTTGGAATGGCTATAACTTTGAAGATTCGATTTTAGTTTCTGAGCGGGTTGTTAAGGAAGATCGCTTTACTACGATTCATATCGAAGAAAAGACCTGCGTGGCACGCGAAACCAAGCATAGTCCAGAAGAAATAACTGCAGACATTCCAAATGTTAGCGAAGAAGCATTATCCAAACTGGACGAGTCCGGGATAGTTTATGTCGGTGCTGAAGTTAAGGGTGGCGATATTCTGGTTGGTAAAGTGACTCCAAAAGGTGAAACTCAACTAACACCTGAAGAAAAGCTTTTGCGTGCAATTTTTGGTGAAAAAGCGGCCGATGTGAAAGATACTTCATTACGGGTGCCTAACAATGTACGTGGTACTGTGATTGACGTGCAGGTATTCACACGGGATGGTGTCAAAAAGGATCAGCGTGCTTTAGAAATTGAAGAGCAAGAGATCAAGCGCTATCGTAAAGATCTTGATGATCAATTAAAAATTGTTGAACACGATATTTTTGCCCGGGTTAAAAGCTTATTGACCGGCAAAAAAGCAGAAAAAGGCCCTAATGGACTGAAAAAAGGCGATGAGATTAGCGCGAATTATTTAAACGAACTTACATATTCCGAATTATTGAAAATCAGAACGCAGGATGAAGATGTAAACCTGCAGTTGGAGTCGGTAGCTGAGCAAGTTGAGCAGCAAAGGAAAGAGTTCGATGAACGCTTTGAGGTGAAAAAGAAGAAAATCACCATGGGTGATGATCTAGCTCCAGGCGTATTGAAAATGGTAAAAGTCTATTTGGCTGTCAAAAAACGCATTCAGCCGGGCGACAAAATGGCTGGACGACATGGTAACAAAGGGGTTATCTCTCAAATCGTTCCAATTGAAGACATGCCTTATACCGCTGATGGCAACCCGGTGGATATCTTGTTGAATCCTTTAGGGGTACCATCTAGGATGAACGTTGGCCAGGTATTGGAAACCCATTTAGGATGGGCTGCCAAAGGACTCGGTATCAAAATCGGCAAGATGTTGGAAGCGCAGGCTAAAGTCAATGAAATTAGAGGCTTTTTAGAAAAAATCTATAACTCAAGTGGTCGTACCGAAAATTTAACGTCTTTTTCAGATAAAGAAATTCTGGAATTGGCAATGAATCTGGTCAGTGGCGTACCAATGGCAACACCGGTTTTTGATGGTGCGTCCGAAGAGGATATTCGTACCATGCTACGGTTGGCTGACTTGCCTGAACATGGTCAAACGGTTCTATATGACGGTTTAACTGGTGAACCATTCGAGCGTGAAGTGACTGTTGGTTATATGTATATGTTGAAGTTGAACCACTTGGTTGACGATAAAATGCATGCCCGTTCAACTGGTCCATATAGTTTGGTAACCCAACAGCCATTAGGTGGTAAAGCCCAATTTGGTGGTCAACGGTTTGGTGAGATGGAGGTCTGGGCGCTTGAGGCCTATGGTGCAGCGTACACCTTGCAGGAAATGCTGACTGTCAAGTCTGACGATGTAACTGGTAGAACCCGGATGTACAAAAACATCGTTGATGGTAATCACACAATGGAAGCAGGTATGCCGGAATCGTTTAACGTATTAATTAAAGAGATACGTTCATTGGCAGTCAATATCGAAATGGATCAAGATTAATTTGATTCGTTGATTTTAAATTGCTGGATTCTGAGTAATAACGGTTTACATTTAAAGAGGGTAAGCTCTTGAAAGATTTAATGAATTTCTTAAAACGTCAAGGTCGTACGGATGATTTTGATAATATCCGTATTGGTTTGGCCTCCCCGGATATTATCCGTACATGGTCATTTGGTGAAGTAAAAAAGCCTGAAACCATCAACTATCGGACATTTAAACCCGAAAGAGATGGCTTGTTCTGCGCCAAAATTTTTGGCCCAATCAGCGACTATGAGTGTTTGTGCGGAAAATACAAACGTTTAAAACATCGCGGGGTGATTTGCGAAAAATGCGGTGTGGAAGTGACGCTGTCAAAAGTGCGCCGTGAAAGAATGGGGCATATTGAACTGGCTAGCCCTGTTGCGCACATCTGGTTTTTAAAGTCCTTACCCTCACGGATAGCTCTGCTGTTGGATATGACATTACGTTCGATTGAACGGGTTTTGTATTTTGAATCATTTGTTGTAACTGATCCAGGACTTACATCGCTGGATAAAGGGCAGTTATTGAATGATGAAGAATATTTCAATGCCGTTGAAGAACATGGTGATGATTTTGTCGCCAAAATGGGTGCTGAAGCCATCTATGATCTTCTGAAATCAATTGATCTCAAGGAAGAGATCAATATGCTGCGTGAGGAAATCAACTCGACCAGTTCTGATACTAAAATCAAAAAGTTCTCTAAACGTTTAAAAGTCATTGATTCATTATTAGCTTCTAACAATCGTCCGGAATGGATGATTTTGAAAGTATTACCGGTATTGCCACCGGAATTACGTCCATTGGTTCCTTTGGATGGTGGCCGATTTGCAACATCGGATTTGAATGATTTATATCGTCGCGTGATCAACAGAAACAACCGTTTAACTCGATTGTTGGATTTGAACGCCCCGGACATTATCGTTCGAAACGAAAAACGGATGCTGCAGGAGTCTGTCGATGCCTTGTTGGATAACGGGCGTCGCGGCCGAGCGATTACAGGTAGCAACAGACGTCCTTTGAAGTCTTTGGCGGATATGATCAAAGGTAAGCAAGGGCGTTTCAGACAAAACTTGTTAGGTAAGCGTGTGGATTATTCCGGGCGTTCAGTCATTGTAGTAGGACCAACGTTACGCTTGCATCAATGCGGTCTGCCAAAAAAAATGGCCTTAGAGCTGTTTAAGCCATTTATTTTCAGCAAGTTACAGCTACGTGGTTTGGCGACAACCATTAAAGCCGCGAAAAAGATGGTAGAAAGAGAAGGGGTTGAGGTTTGGGATATTCTTGAAGAAGTTATCCGTGAACATCCCGTGTTATTAAATCGTGCTCCGACCTTGCACAGATTGGGTATCCAGGCGTTTGAGCCAATTCTGATCGAAGGTAAAGCAATCCAGTTGCACCCTTTGGTTTGTAGTGCGTTCAACGCAGACTTTGATGGTGACCAAATGGCGGTACATATTCCGTTATCCATTGAGGCGCAGTTGGAAGCACGTACCTTGATGATGGCTACCAACAATATTTTGTCACCTGCAAATGGTGAGCCGGTTATCAATCCATCCCAAGACGTGGTTTTGGGCTTGTACTACATCAGCCGTGAAAAAATTAATGCTAAAGGAGAAGGTAGTATCTTCACCGACATCGCAGAGATGATGAAGGCTTTAGACAGTAAATCGGTTGAGTTGCAAAGCAAAATTGAAATTCGAATTACCGAGAAGCTGAAAAATGCCAATGGCGAATTCGAAGCCATCACGAGCAGAAAGAAAACCACTGTAGGTCGTGCCATTATTTGGGGTATTGTCCCTGATGGTATGCCCTATGAGTTGGTCAATGTCGATATGACCAAGAAAAATATTTCCCGATTGATTAACTACAGTTACAGATATTTGGGAATTAAAGAAACTGTAGTACTGGCAGACCAAATCATGTATTTGGGCTTTAGATATGCTACGCGTTCGGGGGTATCATTTGGTATTGAAGATATGGAAATACCAGAGAAAAAAGCGGACATTATTCGAAGTGCGGAAGCCGAAGTTAAAGAAATTCAAAACCAATATTCATCTGGTTTGGTTACAGATGGTGAAAGATATAACAAGGTTGTCGATATCTGGTCCCGCGCCAATGATCAAGTGGCTAAGGTAATGATGGAAGGTTTGGGCGAAGATGAAGTAGTTAACGCCCAAGGTGAAAATGTTAAACAAAAGTCGTTTAACTCGATTTTCATGATGGCAGAATCAGGTGCGAGGGGTTCAGCAGCCCAAATCAGACAATTGGCGGGTATGCGTGGATTGATGGCTAAGCCGGATGGCTCCATCATTGAGACTCCAATTACTGCGAATTTCAGAGAAGGTTTGGACGTATTGCAGTACTTTATTTCCACTCATGGTGCACGTAAAGGTCTGGCTGATACAGCATTAAAAACAGCTAACTCGGGATATTTGACTCGCCGACTGGTGGATGTTGCACAAGATTTAGTGATTTCTGAGTTAGACTGCGGCACCGAAAATGGTTTAACCATGATGCCAATTATTGAAGGCGGTGATGTTGTTGAGCCTTTAGTTGAGCGTGTTTTGGGACGGGTAGCAGCAGTTGATGTCACGACTCCTGGTAGTGATGACGTTTTAATTACGGCCGGTACCATGATCGATGAAAATCTGGTGTTGGTATTGGAAGACCATGGTATTGATAAGATGATAGTCCGTTCGATCATCACCTGTGAATCACGTCATGGGGTTTGTGCAAAATGCTATGGTCGGGACTTGGGACGTGGTCATCTGGTCAATATTGGCGAGGCTGTTGGTGTTGTTGCTGCGCAATCGATTGGTGAACCGGGAACCCAGTTGACCATGCGTACTTTCCATATTGGTGGTGCAGCTTCGCGATCTGCTGCGGTCAGTAATGTACAGGTTAAATCCGCTGGCTCCGTTAAGTTGAATAATTTAAAAACAGTCAAGAATCGCGAAAATAATCTGGTAGCCGTTTCCAGATCAGGTGAAGTTGGCGTCATGGATGATTATGGTCGTGAGAAAGAACGTTACAAAATCCCTTACGGTGCTGTATTGTCAATTGAAGACAGTAGCCCGGTTAAATCGGGTGAAATCATTGTAAGCTGGGATCCGCATACGCATCCAGTTATCACGGAAGTGGATGGGATTATTCAGTTACATGATTTTCATGATGGTGTAACTGTTCAGGAACAGTCTGATGAGGTGACCGGTTTGACTTCTAGAGTGGTTACTGATCCTAAGCAGCGTACAGCCGTTGGTAAAGAGTTACGGCCGATGGTTAGGTTGATTGATGCCGAAGGTGGTCTAATTAATCTACCGGGTACAGACATCCCTGCTCAATACTTTTTGCCAGCTGGTGCCATTGTTGGTGTCAAAGATGGAGCTGAAGTAAAGGTTGGTGACGTATTAGCCAGGATTCCGCAAGAATCAAGTAAGACTAGAGATATCACGGGTGGTCTGCCACGAGTGGCTGATTTATTTGAGGCTCGTAAAACCAAGGATCCGGCTATTTTAGCTGAGGCCACAGGTATGATTGCCTTTGGAAAAGAGACTAAGGGTAAACAGCGAGTTATCATAACGGATGCTGAAGGCGAGCAATACGAAACGTTAATACCTAAATGGCGCCATATCACCGTTTTCGAGGGTGAGTTTGTTGAAAAAGGCGAAACTATTGCTGAAGGTGAATTGACTCCGCACGATATTTTGCGTTTGCGCGGTATTGAAGAATTGGCCGATTACTTGGTTAAAGAAATCCAGGATGTTTATCGTTTGCAAGGTGTAAAAATCAACGATAAACATATTGAAGCCATTATCAGGCAAATGTTGCGTAAAGTTGAGATAACAGCATCAGGTGAAACTGATTTTGTAAAAGGTGAGCAAATTGAGCGTAGTTTATTGAATGCTGTAAATGAAAAGGCCGAGAAAGAAGGCAAAATACCAGCTAGCTATGAGTCGTTGTTGATGGGTATTACCAAGGCTTCTTTGGCTACAGAGTCATTTATTTCTGCGGCTTCATTCCAAGAAACAACAAGAGTTTTGACTGATGCAGCAGTAAGAGGAATTAGCGATGGCTTAAATGGCTTAAAAGAAAATGTCATCGTTGGTCGGTTAATACCTGCGGGAACCGGTTTGGCATTTCATGAGCAACGTCGTAAACGTAGGTCAATTGATATGCAAAACGAGCCCGATACAGCAATTAATGCTGTAGAAGCAGTTGATGTTGAAGAAGCATTAAAACAAGCGTTGAATATAGAGTAAAACTAAAAATGAGTTGACCATGTGATGGTTAGGCGGTATTATAACTAGCTCACATGAGTCAACGAATTCGAGTTTAACACGTTGGGTCCGTATTTTGTTTTTGATGCGGACCTTGGTTGTTGGATAAATGTCTATTTTGGAGTAGTAAAAATGGCCACGATCAATCAATTGGTCCGCAAGCCTCGAGCTAAAAAAATTGAAAAAACCAATGTTCCTGCATTGGAAGCCTGTCCCCAAAGAAGAGGGGTGTGTACGCGGGTTTACACAACAACGCCTAAAAAACCGAATTCAGCGTTAAGAAAAGTGGCGCGTGTTCGTTTGACAAACGGCGCCGAGGTAAGTAGCTATATTGGTGGCGAAGGTCATAACCTTCAAGAGCACTCGGTGGTTTTGATTCGTGGTGGTCGTGTAAAAGATTTGCCTGGGGTTCGTTACCATGTTGTCAGAGGAAGTTTGGATACTTCTGGAGTAAAGGACAGAAAATGTGGTCGATCGAAGTATGGCGCAAAAAGACCTAAAAAATAAAGGTTAAAACAAATGTCTAGAAGAAGAGTTGCTGCAAAAAGAGTAATTAACCCGGATCCGCGTTTTGGTAGTGATATGCTATCGAAATTCATGAATATGATAATGCAGGATGGTAAGAAGTCTGTTGCGGAAAAAATAGTTTATGGGGCTCTCGATGTGATCGAGGGAAAAGGACATACAGAGTCGTTGGAGTTGGTTGCTAAGGCTTTAGAAAATGTTCAGCCGCGCGTTGAGGTTAAGTCGCGACGGGTAGGTGGTGCGACATACCAGGTGCCCGTTGAGGTTAGGCCTGCTCGACGTGTTGCGTTATCTATGCGCTGGTTAATAGATGCAGCCAGAAAGCGCAATGAAAGAACTATGGCGGCAAAGCTTGCTGGTGAGTTGTTAGATGCTTCTGAAGGGCGTGGTGCTGCGGCTAAAAAACGCGAAGACACACATAAGATGGCAGAGGCTAACAAGGCTTTTGCGCATTATCGCTGGTAATTTAATAAAGTTGTTGTGGTTATGGCGCGGAAAACAGCTATAGAGCTGTACCGTAATATAGGTATCATGGCGCACATTGATGCTGGAAAGACGACAACAACCGAACGGATATTGTTTTACACGGGCGTTTCTCATAAGTTAGGTGAGGTACATGATGGCGCTGCAACAATGGATTGGATGGAGCAGGAGCAGGAGCGGGGTATAACAATAACTTCTGCTGCTACTACATGTTTTTGGTCTGGCATGGATGGTCAGTATCAGCAGCATCGTATTAATATCATTGACACTCCTGGGCATGTTGACTTTACCATTGAAGTCGAGCGTTCTCTTCGGGTTCTTGATGGGGCTTGTGCGGTATTTTGCGCTGTTGGTGGAGTAGAGCCTCAATCAGAAGCTGTATGGAGACAGGCGGATAAGTATCATGTACCTAGGTTGGCGTTTGTCAATAAAATGGATAGAACAGGTGCAGATTTTGAACGTGTGTGTGAGCAGATAGTTGAGCGGTTAGGTGCAAACATCGTTGTTATGCAGTTGCCGATTGGATCGGAAGATGCGTTTGAAGGTGTCGTCGATCTCATTCGTATGAAAGCGATATATTGGAATACTGATGATTTGGGTGTTAGCCACATAGAAAATGATATTCCTGAGTCGCTAGTTTCTGAAGCTGTGCGTTTTAGAGAGAAATTAGTAGAGGCTGCTGCTGAGGGTTCGGAAGAGCTGACTGAAAAGTATTTGAATGAAGGTGATTTGTCAGATTCTGAAATTAAAAGAGGTGTTAGAAGTTGTGTTTTAGCATCCCGGTTGGTGCCTGTTTTTTGTGGGTCAGCTTTCAAAAATAAGGGCGTACAGGCTTTGCTTGATGGTGTTGTAGATTTTCTGCCCTCTCCTGTGGATAAGCCTCCGGTTATCGGTCATGCTGAAGAGGGCAAGGTTGGCGAGATAAGACTTGCTGCGGATGAGCAGCCCTTTTCAGCTTTAGCATTTAAAATTGCCTCTGATCCCTTCGTTGGGATTTTGACTTTTATAAGGGTTTACTCGGGCCTTATAAATTCAGGGGATGTGGTATTAAATTCCGGTAAAAATAAGCGCGAGCGCGTTGGCAGAATCGTTCAGATGCATGCGAATAGTCGTGAAGAAATAAGTGAAGTAAGAGCGGGTGATATTGCTGCTGTAATTGGTTTGAAAGATGTAACAACAGGGGATACATTCTGTAGTTTAAATCAGCCAATTTTGCTTGAAAATATGCAATTTCCTGAGCCGGTGATTGCAGTTGCGCTTGAGCCAAAAACAAAAGCAGATCAAGATAAAATGGCAAGTGCTCTTGCTAGATTGGCGCAAGAAGATCCCTCGTTTCGTGTTAGTACTGATGCGGAATCAGGGCAGACAATTATTTCAGGGATGGGGGAGTTGCACCTGGAAATCGTAGTTGATCGGATGAAAAGGGAGTTTAATGTTTCTGCAAATGTCGGTAGTCCACAGGTAGCTTATCGGGAGACTATAAAAAATGCAGTAAAATGTGAAGGAAAGTTTATAAGACAAACAGGCGGGAAAGGAATGTATGGTCATGTTTGTCTGAAAATTGAGCCAAGAGAATTAGGCTCGGGATATTTATTTGAAAATGAGCTGGTGGGAGGGGTTATTCCAAAAGAATTTCTTCCTGCTATTGATAAAGGCATACAAGAACAAATGGAAAATGGCATAATAGCTGGTTTTCCAGTGGTTGATGTGAAGGTAAGTCTGTTTGATGGGTCATATCACGAAGTAGATTCGAATGAAATGGCTTTCAAAATTGCAGGATCAATGGCCTTCAGGGATGGGGCAGAAACTGCAAAACCTGTGTTGCTAGAGCCTGTGATGAAGGTGGAAGTAGTAACACCTGAAGAATATATGGGTGACGTAGTCGGAGATATTAATCGACGCAGGGGCTTGATTCATGGAATGTTTGATGTTCCAGCGGGAAAAGCTCTTGTATGTGAAGTCCCTCTAGCAGAAATGTTTGGATATGCGACTGACTTAAGGTCTGCGACGCAAGGAAGAGCAACATATAGTATGCAGTTTGAAAAATATAACGAAGCACCTGCAAATATTGCGGAAGCTATTATTAAAAAAGTATCTTAAATCTTTGTAAATATACGGTATTGACTCATGGCTAAAGAAAAGTTTGAAAGGAAAAAACCCCACGTTAACGTAGGCACAATTGGTCACGTTGATCACGGTAAAACCACGTTGACAGCGGCGCTGACAAAAGTGATGGCTGAGCTGCAAGGTGGCGAAGCAAAAGCTTTTGATCAAATTGATAATGCGCCCGAAGAGCGTGCGCGGGGTATTACCATTTCAACTTCACACGTTGAATACGAATCGCCAAATCGCCATTATGCCCACGTTGACTGCCCGGGTCATGCTGACTATGTCAAAAACATGATTACAGGTGCTGCTCAAATGGACGGTGCAATTCTGGTGTGTTCGGCTGCAGACGGCCCGATGCCACAAACACGTGAGCACATTCTGCTGTCGCGTCAAGTAGGTGTGCCTTACATTGTAGTGTTCCTGAATAAAGCGGACATGGTAGATGATGCCGAATTGATCGAATTGGTCGAAATGGAAATACGTGAGCTGTTAAATCAATACGAATTTCCAGGTGACGATACACCGATTATTGTTGGTTCAGCGCTAAAAGCTTTGGAAGGCGAGCAAAGCGAAATCGGCGTGCAATCAGTTGTTAAATTGGTAGAAGCCCTGGATAGTTACATCCCAGAGCCCGAGCGCGCAGTCGATGGAAAATTCCTGATGCCAATCGAAGACGTATTCTCCATTTCAGGTCGTGGCACCGTGGTGACCGGTCGTGTTGAGCGCGGCATCATTAAAGTAGGAGAAGAGGTTGAAATCGTAGGTATCAAAGATACTGTCAAAACAACCTGCACAGGTGTTGAAATGTTCCGCAAATTGCTGGATCAAGGCCAGGCCGGTGATAACGTCGGTGTATTATTGCGTGGTACCAAACGTGACGATGTTGAGCGTGGTCAAGTATTGGCTCATGTTAACAGCATCAAGCCACACTCACACTTCAAGTCTGAGATCTATGTATTGTCAAAAGAAGAGGGTGGACGTCACACACCATTCTTTAATGGTTACCGCCCACAGTTCTATTTTAGAACCACCGATGTGACCGGAGCGGTTGAGTTGCCAGAAGGCGTGGAAATGGTGATGCCTGGCGACAATATTTCAGTCACTGTTAAATTAATCGCACCGATTGCGATGGAAGACGGACTGCGTTTTGCTATCCGTGAAGGTGGTCGTACCGTAGGTGCGGGCGTTGTGGCTTCTATCATCGAGTAATTAAAGATGGCTAATCAAACAATCCGTATCCAATTGAAAGCTTTCGATCATAAGTTGATAGATCAATCGGCCGGTGAAATTGTTGAAACGGCGAAAAGAACAGGTGCTCAGGTTAAGGGTCCTATTCCGCTGCCAACAAGAAAAGAACGCTTTACCATTTTGATATCTCCGCACGTAAATAAAGATGCGAGAGATCAATATGAGTTAAGAACTTATAAAAGGTTGCTCGATATCGTCGAGCCAACCGATAAAACCGTAGACGCCTTGATGAAACTAGATTTGGCGGCTGGGGTTGATGTTCAAATTAAGCTTAAATAATAGTAAGAAAACTTAGAGGAATTGGCAGATGTCAATAGGTCTTGTCGGTCGTAAATGTGGTATGACCCGTATTTTTTGTGAAGATGGTACATCTGTACCCGTGACAGTATTGCATGTTGAAAGTAACCGTGTAATTCAACTAAAAAACATTGAAACTGATGGTTATCGTGCTGTACAGGTTGCTGCTGGAGATATGAAATCATCGAAAGTGACTAAAGCAATGGCGGGTCATTATGCAGCTGCAAATGTAACGGCTGGTCGTGGTTTATGGGAATTTAGAGTAAATGACGATGAGGCTTTAGATTTATCTGCTGGTTCTGAATTAAAGGTTGATTTATTCGAAGCTGGACAAACTGTTGATGTGTCTGGAACGAGTATTGGTAAAGGCTTTGCCGGTACCGTCAAACGACACAATTTTAGAACACAAGATGCAACACATGGTAATTCAAGATCACACAGAGTGCCTGGTTCAAGTGGTATGAACCAAACACCTGGTCGTGTATTTAAAGGTAAAAAAATGTGTGGACACATGGGTGCAGTTAAAACAACGGTGCAAAACTTGACCATTCATTCAATTGATATGGATAGAAGTTTGATCTTAGTGAGAGGTGCAGTACCAGGTGCAAAAGGTGGTGATGTGTTGATTACCCCTGCAGTAAAAATGCTTAATAAGGGGTAGAACATGAGTCTGCAAATACCATCTATTAATAATCAAAGTCCAGCCCATGTGGTATCGGCGCAAATATTTGGCTTGGATTTTAATGAGACATTAGTTCATCAATTGGTTGTCAGATATTTGTCTGCTGCTAGAGCAGGTACTAAAGCGCAAAAGAACAGGTCGGCTGTTAGTGGCGGCGGTGCAAAGCCTTTTAGGCAAAAAGGCACTGGGCGCGCAAGAGCGGGTACGACTAGAAGCCCAATTTGGCGTACTGGTGGTGTTACTTTTGCTGCTCAACCGAGATCATATGATCAAAAGTTGAACAAAAAAATGTACAAAGCAGGAATTAGATCAATTTTTTCTGAATTATTAAGACAGGATAGAATTGCAATTTCGGATGAAATTATTCCATCGAGCCCTAAGACAAAAGATTTTTTAGAAAAGATTAAATCAATAGAAGCTAAGCGAATACTTATCGTTGTTGAAGAATTAAATGAAAATTTGATTTTAGCGGCAAGAAATTTACCTTATATAGCAGTGTTAACCCCAAGTTCAGTTGACCCAGTTTCTCTGGTCTCAGCCGATAAGGTAATTTTAACAACGGCTGCAATAAAGCAAATTGAGGAGCGTTTGTCATGAATAATTCACAAATTAAATTAGCCGGAATTTTATCTGCCCCGATTATTTCAGAGAAAAGTGCAATTATTGCTGACAAAAGCAATCAATTTGTTTTTAAAGTAAATAAAACGGCAACAAAACTACAGATCAAACATGCTGTTGAATTAATGTTTGAAGTCAAAGTCGATACAGTGCGTGTTTTGAATGTTAAAGGTAAAATCAAGCGCTTTGGTCGTAGTTTAGGTAAGCGTTCAGACTGGAAAAAGGCATATGTCAAATTACAGTCTGGATATAATATTGAATTGGCAACAGCATAAGTTTTAAGATCAATTAGGAGCGGTAGAAAAGCATGGCTATTCTAAAATCAAAACCGACATCGCCGGGTTCTCGGTTTGTAATACGTATACAAAATAATGATTTGCATAAGGGTAAGCCATTTGCACAACTGCTGGATAAGATAAGCAAATCAGGTGGTCGTAATAATACCGGAAGAATTACGACTCGCCATATAGGTGGTGGACACAAAAAATTCTACCGTATTGTTGATTTTAAACGAAATAAAGCCGATATACCTGCTGTTGTCGAGAGGGTTGAATATGATCCTAATAGAACTGCAAATATAGCATTAGTTCTATATAAAGATGGCGAGCGGAGATATATCATAGCTCCAAAAGGAATTGAAGTAGGTCAAGAGATTTTGAGTGCCGAATCTACTCCTGTAAAACCAGGTAACTGTATGCCGCTTCGTAATATGCCATTGGGAACAACGGTACATTGTGTGGAGCTTAAGCCAGGAAAAGGTGCACAAATAGCGAGAAGTGCAGGAACATCGGTTCAGTTAGTTGCAAAAGATGGTCAATATGTGACATTGCGTTTACGTTCAGGCGAAATGAGAAAAGTTATGTCTGAATGTAAAGGCGTTGTTGGTGAAGTGTCAAATTCCGAGCATAACTTAATCTCATTAGGTAAAGCTGGTGCTAAGCGTTGGAGAGGTGTTCGACCAACAGTAAGGGGGGTTGCAATGAACCCGGTTGACCATCCACATGGTGGTGGTGAGGGTAGAACTTCTGGTGGTAGACACCCTGTATCACCATGGGGGACTCCAACAAAAGGATACAAAACACGAAAAAACAAACGTACTAACAATATGATTGTTAGACGCCGTAAGCAAAAATAAGAGGTATTACAAGTGCCGCGTTCAATTAAAAAAGGTCCATTTATTGATCATCATCTGCTGAAAAAAGTAGAAGAAGCAGTGAGAGCAAATAACAGGAAACCAATTAAAACATGGTCTAGAAGATCTATGATAAGTCCAGAAATGTTGGGGCTTACAATAGCTGTGCACAATGGAAAACAACATGTGCCTGTTTTGATATCAGAAAATATGGTTGGTCATAAGCTAGGAGAGTTTTCCCCTACTAGAACCTATAAAGGCCATATAGTTGATAAAAAATCGAGATAGGACTATTTATGGAAATTTCAGCAAAACTAAGCAATGCGCCTCTTTCAGCACAAAAAGCTAGATTAGTAGGTGACCAGATCCGTGGCTTACCAGTAGAAAAGGCATTAAATATTTTAGCCTTCAGTTCAAAAAAAGCGGCTGGAATCGTTAAAAAAGTGCTTGAGTCAGCCATTGCTAACGCAGAGCACAATGAAAGCGCAGATATAGATGACTTGAAGGTTTCTACTGTATTCGTGAATGAAGGAAGGACTTTAAAGCGTATCAGTGCAAGAGCTAAAGGACGAGCAAATCATATACTGAAAAGAACTTGTCACATCACAATTAAAGTAGCCGCAAGCTAATAGAGGTAAAAAATGGGTCAAAAAGTTCATCCCACAGGTATTCGACTTGGGATTGTCAAAGATTGGACATCAAGATGGTATGCTAATAGCCAAAATTACCCTGTTTTGCTGTTACAAGATCTGAAAGTGCGCGAATATATTAAACAGAAGCTGTCTCATGCATCAGTTAGTCGTGTTCAAATAAATCGTCCAGCAAATAATGCCAACATAACAGTACATACAGCTCGACCTGGTATTGTTATTGGAAAAAAAGGCGAAGATATTGATGTTTTGAGACAGGATATTTCAGCAATGATGGGCGTTCCTGTTCAGTTGAATGTTGAAGAAATTAGAAAGCCTGAATTAGATGCATATCTTGTTGCTGAAAGTATTGCGCAGCAATTAGAAAAAAGAATTATGTACCGCAGAGCAATGAAAAGAGCAGTGACAAACACTATGCGTCTGGGAGCTGAAGGCATAAAAATTACAGTAGCGGGTCGCTTGAATGGGGCTGAAATTGCCAGAACGGAATGGTACAGAGAAGGGCGTGTACCCCTGCATACATTGCGTGCGGATATTGACTACGGAACTGCTGAAGCAAAAACAACTTATGGGATTATTGGAATCAAAGTTTGGATCTTCAAAGGTGAAGTATTTGATTTAGATGCTCATAATGCTTCACAGAACTCAGATACTAAGAAATAGTTGAAGGAATAAAGTAATGCTTCAGCCAAAAAGAACAAAATTTAGAAAGCAACATACTGGTAGAAATAACGGTACCGCCTTGCGTGGGTCATCCGTGAGTTTTGGTGAGTATGGTTTAAAGTCGATAAGTCGTGGTAGAATGACTGCCCGTCAAATTGAAGCTGCACGAAGAGCTATAAGTCGGCATGTTAAACGGGGTGGTAAAATTTGGATAAGAATTTTTCCAGATAAGCCTATAACTAAAAAGCCATTAGAAGTACGGATGGGTAAAGGTAAAGGAAGCGTCGAATATTGGGTGGCTCAAATTAAGCCTGGTACTATGCTTTTTGAAATCGAAGGTGTTTCTGAAGAATTAGCTCGTGAGGCATTTGAATTAGCAGCGGCAAAACTTCCTGTGAAAACAACTTTTTCTTCACGGACATTAATGTAATGAAAGCGGCAGAACTTAGAAATAAATCAAAAGAAGAAATGATTGCGGAGCTAATAACTTTGTCACGTGAGCAATTTAATTTGAGAATGCAGAAAGGGACTGGACAACAAGTTAATACGAGCAAATTTAAAGAAATACGACGCAACATAGCAAGAATAAACACAGTATTAAAAGAAAAGGCTGGTGTCTAATGAGTGAAAGTGAACTTAAAATTCGGACAGTAACTGGACGTGTTGTAAGTAATAAGATGGATAAAACAGCCTCGGTTTTAGTCGAGCGCCTCGTTAAGCACCCTGTTTATGGTAAGTATATAAAAAGATCAACCAAGTTTTTGGTGCATGATGAAAATAATCAATGCCATGAAGGGGATTTAGTCTCTATAACTTCATGTAGGCCATTATCTAAAAACAAGACTTTTAAACTGGTAGAAGTTTTAGAGTCTTTTAATAAATAATTTACGTTTTTTTGTTGGGAATTTAAAATGATTCAGATGCAAACTAACCTTGACGTTGCCGATAATAGCGGTGCAAAAAAGGTCATGTGTATCAAGGTATTAGGCGGGTCACACAGACGATATGCTGGTATTGGCGATATTATTAAGGTAAGTGTGAAAGATGCAATGCCAAGAACGCGTGTAAAAAAGGGTGATGTATATAATGCATTGGTCGTTAGAACCCGTAAAGGTGTTCGTAGAGCAGATGGTTCTGTTATTCGATTTGATGGTAACGCGGCAGTTATTTTAAATAACCAACTCCAACCGATTGGTACCCGTATATTTGGACCAGTAACAAGGGAATTAAGAGGGGATAAATTCATGAAGATTATCTCTCTTGCTCCTGAAGTTCTATAAATATAAAAGGTAACAATATGCAAAAATTAAGACAAGGCGATGAAGTAATCGTTATTGTAGGAAAAGATAAGGGTAAACTAGGTAAAATCCAAAAATTGGTTGGTGACCAAAAAGTATTGGTTGAGGGTGTAAATACTGTAAAAAAACACCAAAAAGGAAATCCAAATCTTGGAACATCAGGTGGTATCGTGGATAAGGATATGCCAATTAACATATCTAACGTTGCAATCTTTAACCCAAAGACTAAAAAAGCAGATAGAGTGGGTTTTAAATATCTTGATGATGGAAAAAAAGTTAGATTTTATAAATCAACTAACGATGTTATAAGTCAATAAGGTATCTTGTAATGGCTAGATTAGAGAAAATGTATAAAAATGAAATTGTTCAATCTTTAAAAGAACAATTTGGTTACAAATCGATTATGCAAGTTCCCAAGCTCACAAAAATCACTCTGAATATGGGCGTTGGTGAGGCAATTGCAGACAAAAAAATATTACAATCAGCTGTGTCTGACATGGAAAAAATATCCGGTCAAAAAGCTGTGGTAACATTAGCTAGAAAGTCAATTGCTGGTTTTAAAATACGTGATGATATGCCAATAGGCTGCAAAGTTACTTTGCGCGGCGCAAAAATGTATGAATTTCTAGATAGATTAATCACTATTGCAATTCCTCGTATACGTGATTTTAGAGGTATGAACTCTAAGAGTTTTGATGGGCGTGGAAATTATAGCTTAGGGATTAAGGAGCAGATTATATTCCCCGAAATTGACTACGATAAAATTGATGCCCTCCGTGGTATGGATATTTGTATCACAACAACAGCTAAATCAGATGACGAAGGTTTGGCCCTGTTGAAACAATTCAATTTTCCGTTCAAAAACTAAGGGGCTAAGAATGGCAAAGAAATCAATGATTGCGCGTGAAGTTAAGCGTATCGAACTAGTAAAAAAATATCAATCGAAAAGAAATTCACTAAAAGAAATAATTAGATCTCCTAACAGTTCTTTCGAAGATAAAGAAAGTGCACAACTCCAATTGCAAAAACTACCCAGGGATTCGAGCAAGTCAAGAATTAGGAATAGGTGTAATCTGACTGGGCGCCCGCACGGTTTCTATCGCAAGTTTGGTTTGAGTCGAAACAAGCTACGAGAAGCAACCATGCGTGGAGATGTGCCTGGGGTGACCAAGGCCAGCTGGTAATTCTGGGTTTTAGATTTTTGGAGTTAATAAAATGAGTATGACAGATCCAATAGCAGATATGTTGACCAGAATAAGAAATGGTCAATCTGCTGGGAAAAAAAGCGTTGCTATGCCATCATCTAAATTGAAAATGGCGATAGCAAAAGTGCTTAAAGAAGAAGGTTACATAACTGATTTTAAATCAGAACTAAATGGTAATCACCTGGAAATGATTGTCGATTTAAAATACTTTAATGGTGTTCCTGTAATTGAGAATGTTAAGCGAATTAGCCGTCCAGGCTTGCGTATTTACAGATCAAAAGACGAGTTGCCTAAGGTTTTAGGTGGGTTGGGAATAGCTATTGTGTCTACATCTAATGGTGTAATGACTGATCGTGCTGCGCGTGCAATTGGGCACGGTGGTGAAGTAATTTGTACTGTTTGCTAACGGAGGAGAATTTATGTCACGTGTAGCAAATGCGCCGATTAACTTACCTGCTGGTGTTGAAGTTAAACAAGAGGGTAAGCTGATTAAAGTAAAAGGTAAATTAGACGAGCTAAGTTTTGATTTACATGAGGCTGTTCAAGTAGAAATACAATCTGGTGTTCTTACTATCAGTTGGGACGAAAGCATTAAAAACTCAAAAGCATTCGCGGGTACAGCAAGAGCCTCTCTTAATAATATTGTTAAAGGTGTATCGGAAGGCTTTGTAACAAAAATGCTTCTTGTCGGTGTTGGATATAGGGCTCAAGTCAAAGATAACTTATTGACATTGTCTTTGGGATATTCTAATCCTGTTGAGTACATAGTTCCTCAAGGTATTACTGTTGAGCTACCTTCACAAACTGAGTTGCTTGTCAAAGGTTGTGACAAGCAAAAAGTCGGTCAAGTTGCATCCGAAATCCGTGCATTTAGACCACCAGAGCCATACAAAGGTAAAGGTGTGAGGCTTGCTGATGAATATGTTGCTCGTAAAGAAGCTAAGAAGAAATAGGTAAAGTCATGGATAAAAAATCCGCAAGATTAAAAAGAGCCCTTAAATTACGTTGTAAGATTAAAAAGCAAGAAATTAATAGACTTACTATTCATAGAACTTCGCAGCATATTTATGCACAAGTATTAAGTTTGGATGGTAAATCTACATTAGCAAGTGCTTCGACGGTTCAAGGCGGAATTCGAGCTGCATTAAAAAATACGAGTAATATAGAAGCTGCAACGCAAGTTGGAAAACAAATTGCTCAAAATGCACTTGCTGCAGGAGTAACGTCAGTTGCTTTTGATCGTTCTGGATTTAAATATCATGGTCGTGTGAAAGCGCTAGCTGACGCAGCTCGTGAAGCCGGTTTACAGTTTTAGGGGAATAATATGGCAACAGCACCTGCTCAAGGCAGTACTGATGGGTTACAAGAGAAATTGGTTAATGTAAGAAGGGTCGCTAAGGTTGTTAAGGGTGGACGAGTTTTCGGTTTTGCTGCATTAACAGTTGTAGGTGACGGTGAAGGAAGAGTAGGTTACGGTGTATCTAAAGCAAGAGAAGTGCCGGTAGCTATACAAAAATCGCTAGAACAAGCGAGAAAGAATATGAGAAAAGTTGTCTTAAATGGAGGCACATTACAGTATTCTATTATGTCTACAACTGGTGCTGCTAAGGTTTATATGCAGCCAGCTTCTGAAGGTACGGGTATTATTGCGGGTGGTGCAATGAGAGCTGTGTTTGAAGTCGTAGGTGTTAACAACGTACTCGCAAAATGCATTGGAACAAATAATCCGATCAACGTCGTTAGAGCAACTATTAATGGCTTAACATCAATGAAAGATGCTAAGCAAATAGCGGCAAAACGTGGGTTATCGGTTGAAAATATAACAGGATAACAAGATGGTTGCTAAAAAGCTAAATCTAATCATGACAAAAAGTAAAAACGGTCGACTTAAAAGCCACCAGGAATGTTTGAAAGGCTTAGGTTTGCGTAAGATTCGTCAATCAGTTGTGGTTACCGATACCCCTGAGATACGTGGGATGATTAATAAAATCTCTTATATGATTAAAGTCGAAGAGGTATAAGTTATGTATTTAAATACAATTCAGTCGGCTTACGGTGCAAGAAAAAAACCTAAAAGAGTTGGTCGTGGTATTGGGTCAACCGACGGAAAAACCTGTGGCAGAGGTCACAAAGGGCAGAAGGCAAGAAGCGGTGGTTTTCACAAGGTTGGTTTCGAGGGTGGTCAAATGCCTTTGCAGCGTAGATTACCAAAAGTTGGATTCACATCCCATTTAAAAAGATTTACATCTGAAGTGCGAATTAGTGAGCTGAATAAGGTAAATGGTGATTTGATCAATTTAGAGTCATTGATTGAAAGCAACATAGTTCCGGTTTTTACCAAAAAAGTTAAACTAATTAAATCAGGCGCTATATCAAGATCGGTTACAGTAAAGGGTATTTTGGTCACTGAAGGTGCAAAAGCAGTAATTGTAGCCGCTGGCGGCAAAGTAGAGGCTTAAGTGGCTGCTAAAGGGTATGAGGTACCAGCTGGAAAATTTCAGTTCGGTGAATTAAAGTCTCGTTTATTGTTTGTGTTGGGTGCTTTTTTCGTTTATCGTATTGGTGCTCACATACCTGTGCCCGGCATTGATCCAAATGCATTAGCAGCGATGTTTGCACAGCAATCTGGTTCCATCCTAGATATGTTTAATATGTTCTCGGGTGGTGCTTTGATGCGTCTTAGTATTTTTGCCTTGGGCATAATGCCTTATATTTCTGCGTCCATTATCATGCAGTTGATGACAATAGTCATACCTGCAATGGAGCAGTTAAAGAAAGAAGGTGAATCTGGTAGAAGAAAAATAACTCAGTTTACTAGGTATGGAACAGTTGTTTTGGCTATGTTCCAGTCGATTGGTATATCTGTAGCCCTACAAAACCAGACTGCAGGCGGATTGTCGGTTGTTATAAATCCTGGTTTTTCATTTGTTTTTGTTACTACATTGACACTGGTTACTGGCACTATGTTTCTCATGTGGTTAGGTGAGCAAGTAACCGAGCGTGGTATTGGTAATGGAATTTCCTTAATTATATTTGCTGGTATTGTTTCTGGTTTACCTTCAGCAATTGGTGGGACTTTGGAATTGGCAAGTACAGGTGAAATGAATGGCGCATTTATTGTATTGTTATTTGTTCTTTCAATAGTTGTAACTGGCATTGTTGTTTTTGTCGAAAGAGCGCAAAGACGAATTACTATAAATTATCCTAAAAGGCAGCAAGGTAACAAGGTTTATGCAGGTCAAACTTCTTTCCTGCCTTTAAAACTTAATATGGCTGGTGTAATTCCACCAATTTTTGCCTCTAGTATTATTTTGTTTCCGGCTACAATTGCGGGTTGGTTTGGCAATGTAGATGGTTTTGCATGGTTGCAAGATATATCTACAGTATTGTCACCAGGACAGCCTGTATATGTGATGTTTTATGCATTAGCGATTATATTTTTCTGTTTTTTTTATACTGCATTAGTTTTCAATTCTAAAGAGACTGCTGAGAATCTAAAAAAATCAGGAGCTTATTTGCCAGGAATTAGGCCTGGTGTACAAACTACTGCTTATATAGACAAGGTGATGACAAGGCTAACTCTTATTGGTGCTGTATACATAACATTGATTTGTTTGTTACCAGAGTTTTTGATTGTTTATTGGAATGTTCCATTTTCATTTGGCGGTACTTCCTTGCTGATTATTGTGGTTGTTGTAATGGACTTTATTTCTCAAATGCAAACTCATTTGATGTCTCAACAATACGAAAGCTTAATGAAAAAAGCCAATTTAAAAAGAAGTTAATATTTGTTAGGAGAGAATTTTGAAAGTTCGTGCATCAGTAAAAGCGATTTGTAAAAATTGCAAGGTTATAAAAAGAAGTGGCACCGTGCGAGTCATTTGTAAAGATGGTCGGCACAAACAGCGCCAAGGTTGATTTTTTGTTAATTGTAAGACGAATCGTGCTATAATCCGCGATCGACTTTAGGTATAAAATTTAGGAGTGACTGGATGGCTCGTATAGCCGGTATAAACGTAGCTGATCATAAGCATGCTGAAATTGCATTGACTGCTATTTATGGGGTTGGCAGATCGACTGCAAAAGAAATTTGTGAAAAAGTTGGTATCCAAACAACCACAAAAATTAAAGAATTAACTGAAGAACAGCTTGAATCGATTCGTAAGGTTGTGTCTACTTTTACAGTTGAAGGCGACTTACGTCGAGAAGTTTCCATGAATATTAAACGATTAATGGATCTTGGTTGCTATCGTGGTATACGGCACAGAAGAGGCTTGCCACTAAGAGGGCAGCGTACGAGAACAAATGCAAGAACTCGTAAAGGCCCAAGAAAACCGGTTACAAAATAAGCTTTATATATAGGTTAAGTAAATGGCAACTCAAAATCGAGTCAAAAAACGAATAAAAAAAGAAGTGGCTGACGGTATAGTACATGTTCATGCTTCTTTCAATAATACAATAGTTACTATTACAGATAGAAAAGGCAACGCTCTTTCATGGGCAACATCTGGCGGTTCAGGTTTTCGTGGCTCGCGCAAAAGTACACCTTTTGCTGCTCAGGTTGCTGCAGAGAAAGCTGGACTTGTTGCCCAAGAGTACGGTATGAAAAACCTTGACGTGATGATTAAAGGGCCTGGTCCTGGTAGAGAGTCAGCTGTTAGGTCTTTAAATAATTTAGGGTTTAAGATTTCTAATATTGTGGATGTTACACCAATACCTCATAACGGATGTCGTCCACCTAAAAAACGTCGTGTTTAAGGTTTTGGAGTAAAAAATTATGGCAAGATATATAGGACCAGTTTGCAAATTAAGCCGTCGAGAGGGTACAGATTTATTTCTGAAAAGTCGTGGTAAAGCCTTAGATTCTAAATGTAAACTAGATCAAAGACCCGGACAACATGGTGCTAAGCGTACGCGGAATTCTGATTATGCACTTCAGTTAAGAGCGAAACAGAGGTTGCGTAGAATTTACGGTGTTTTAGAAAAGCAATTTAGAAATTACTATAAAACTGCCGATTTGCAAAAAGGTGCTACAGGTCAGAATTTACTCAACCTACTTGAGTCTAGGTTGGATAATGTTGTTTATCGAATGGGTTTTGCTGCTACTCGTGCAGAAGCGCGCCAGTTGGTTACTCACAAAGCCATTCTTGTTAATGAAAAATCTAATAATATTCCTTCATATCAAATCCAACCTGGCGACAAGATTAGTATTCGTGGAAAATCAAAAAGTCAACAACGAATAAAAGATGCTTTGACAGTAACTGAACAGTATGGTTTTCCTCAATGGGTGGAAGTAACTGCTAAAGAAATGAGTGGTTTATTTAAATCTTTACCTGATCGTGTTGATCTTGGTTCTGAAATTAATGAACAACTTGTTGTTGAGCTTTATTCAAAATAATTAATTAAAAGTATGCAGAGTTCTATAGTTGATTTATTAAAGCCAAAACTAGTCGAAGTAGTCAGTTTTTCAACAAACCATTCTAGGATTGTTATTGAACCTTTGGAGCGTGGCTACGGCCATTCTTTAGGTAATGCATTGCGGCGTGTAATGCTTTCCTCTATTCCTGGTTGTGCTGTAACCGAAGTGTCAATTTCTGGAGTTCTGCACGAATTTACAACCATTGAAGGTGTTCAGGAAGATGTAATAGATATTTTGCTTAATCTTAAAAAGCTTGCTGTCATATTACATAATAAAGATGAAGTTACATTAACGCTTTCAAAATCTGGTATTGGAAAAGTTACAGCTTCAGATATTGAAACTACCAATAATGTAGAAATTATTAATCCAGATCTTGTTATTGCTAATATTACGCAAGATAAGCAGCTTGAAATTAAAATTAAAATTGAAAGAGGAAGAGGTTATATTCCTGCATCTGTTCGAAAAGAGCATCTTGATGAATCTCCTGTTGGTGTCTTATTGGTTGACGCCGCTTTCAGCCCCATTGTAAAAGTTGCTTATTCTGTTGAAAATACTAGAGTCGAACAAAGAACTAATCTTGATAGATTAGTTATAGAGTTAGAAACAAATGGTACAGTTGATCCTGAAGCCGTCATTAAACTTGCGGCATCGATACTACACGATCAATTATCAGTATTCGTTGATTTCGAGAAAGTAAAAGAGCAAACACCTCAAGATATCATAGAAGAGGAGCAACCATTTGATCCTATCTTATTGAGGCCCGTTGATGATCTGGAACTTACTGTACGTTCTGCCAATTGTCTTAAAGCGGAGAATATTTTCTATATTGGTGATTTGATCCAGAGAACTGAAGTTGAGTTACTAAGAACACCTAACTTAGGAAAAAAATCGCTTACAGAAATTAAAGATATCCTTGCAATAAAAGGCTTATCTTTGGGAATGAGGCTTGAAAATTGGCCACCTGAAAATTTGGTTGATCAATCCCAAATTGGAATTTAATATAAAGGCGTTTTAATATGAGACATCGTAAATCCGGAAAACAATTAAATAAAAATAGTAGTCATAGAAAGGCGCTTTTTAGCAATATGACATGCTCATTATTCAAGCATGAGCTAATTAAAACAACTTTACCAAAAGCTAAAGAGTTAAGAAGAGTTGCTGAACCATTGATAACGCTATCAAAATCTGACTCAGTTGCTAAACGAAGACAAGCCTTTTCATTGTTAGGTGATAGAGATATAGTAACTAAACTTTTTAATGAACTCGGCCCTCGTTATAATGAGCGTAAAGGTGGTTATTTACGTGTTATAAAATGTGGATTCAGGGCGGGTGATTCTGCTCCTATGGCTTATGTAGAATTAGTGGATAGAAGTTAATATTTTAATGTCGTGTCTCTGTAAATAGCGTAGCTGATTTAATATCAGATAATAAAGATTAGACTATTTATGAGCGCTTAATGCAAAAAGGTTTAGAAAAATTTCTAAACCTTTTTTTATGAGTGTTACATATTAGGATTTTAGTAATAATTACCCCCAATGCCTAAATACGGGATGCTAGTCATATGTAATTGATTCAAAGTCCTGCTTTTTCACGGTCTGGCTGTCGACGCCAGCCTGGAATGTCACATTTAACACCCACTCGCCTTCTGCTTATTTAATCCGCTTCCGTCTAGTTTAAGATTTATTGGCATCCTTAATCTTTTTGCGATTGGGTTTGAGTCTTCTGATCTTTAGCTTATGCTCACCTACCATAGTTTCGTTCAGGATTTGAAAAATATCGGCAGGCATACCGTCTGGCAAGTCTATCAGTGTATAAGAGTCTCGCATATCAAAGCGGGTAATGCGTTTTCGGTCAACACCAGATTCCGCGATGATAACTTCTAATAATTGCTCAGGTTCAATTTTATGTTGAGTACCTACACTTAGGTGGTAGCGAACGTTTCGGAAATGCGCAGCCTTGACTGGTAAGGTTCTTTTGACACCATCTTGGTCTGGACTTGGTTGAAATAAATGCGGTTGGCTGACATAAAGCAGTGCAGCTGCTAAATCCAGTGGGGTCACATCCAGTTCTGAACTGATTGCTCTGATTAAATTTAGGTGAGCCTCAAGGTTTTCCTGCTTTAAAATATTTTGCAGGCGTTTTTTGAGTTTATCCTGTTTACGTGGGTGAACATACATGTTCTGATTTTCCTTAAAGTCGATCTAAATCAATTTCTACATACGCTTCATCGCGCAAACGGTGTAGCCAAAGTTCAGTTTCTTCTTCGATTTTCCGTTTACGGATTTCATCTCGAATTC
>CAZJYS010000006.1:4638-31169 GCA_964550075.1 uncultured Methylomonas sp. | reverse complement strand
AAAACCAAAAGACATCAAATAATCTAAAAGCCGACGTGTTGGGTTACGCTTCGTTAACCCAACCTACACAAAATAATCCAAATGCTAAAACTCACCGAAACTACCAACACCGAAGAAACCCCTGATGACACGCTCACACTCCCCTTCGACGCCCGTCAAAAATCAAGACAACCAGCGACCACAAAAGGCGGTCTCCAAGTCGGCGTTTTTTTACCCAGGGGCCAAACCCTGAGACACGGCGCAATCCTCACCAACGGCCACGGCTTCAAAGTCCGCATTGATGCCGCGCCAGAACAATTGTCGGTGGTCAAATGCAGTGACCAACTCTTGTTCGCCAAAGCCTGTTATCACCTCGGTAACCGTCACATCGCCTTGCAAATTCTGCCGGACGAACTGCGTTATCTGGCCGATCATGTGCTCGATCAAATGCTGGTGGGTTTGGGGTTGACGGTCGAACATCATACCTTGCCATTCGAGCCCGAATCCGGTGCATACCAAAGCCATGGTCACTGATTTATCCCTGTTAAGATTATTGCAGTTGGTCAGTCCTGGTCTGCCGATTGGTATGTATAGCTATTCACAAGGACTGGAGCGAGCAGTCGAAGACGGATGGATAAACAATGCTGAACAAACTGCCAACTGGTTGCAAGGCTTGTTGCAAAATGGTTTGAGCAAGGTCGACTTGCCGATACTTGCTCGGCTTTACGACGCCTGGAGTCAGCACGATAGCTCAGCCATTGAACATTGGAGTCAAATCTTAATTGCCTGCCGGGAAACCTCGGAGTTGCGTAGTGAAGATAAGCAAACCGGCCAAGCGCTAGCCCGCTTATTGATAAATCTGGAATTACCTGAAGCCCTTGAATGGGTTAAACGCGCCGATGCAACTTTGGCTACTCTGTTTGCTTTGGCAGCAGCGCGTTGGGAAATCAACAAAGCCGATGCGATGGCTGGCTATCTGTGGGGCTGGTTAGAGAATCAGGTCTTGTGTGCAGTGAAATTGGTACCGCTGGGACAGGTAGCCGGACAAAAGCTGTTAATCACTTTGGCTGGCGAGTTACCTGCGCTGGTGGATCGTGCGCTAAGCATGCGTGATGACGAAATCGGTGGCAGTTGTTTTGGCTTGGCATTAACCAGCAGCCGACATGAGATGCAGTATTCGCGGCTGTTCAGATCGTGAAATAACAATAACGTAGCCTCGATGCCGCGCAAGCGGCATCGAGGTTTGAGCAACCTTCACCCCGGATTGCATCCGGGCTACCTTGGATGAAAACATGAACGACAAACAAGTATTAAGAGTAGGCATTGGTGGCCCAGTCGGCTCAGGCAAAACGGCGCTGGTGGATGCCTTATGCAAAAAAATGCGCGACGATTTCGAAATCGGCGTGGTCACCAACGATATTTACACACGCGAGGATCAGCAGTTTCTAATTCGCAGTCAGGCTCTGCCGGAAGAACGGATTTTGGGAGTGGAAACTGGCGGCTGCCCGCATACCGCGATCCGCGAGGACGCATCGATGAATCTGGCGGCGGTGGATGAATTGTGTGAGCGCTGGCCGGAGCTGGATTTTGTGATGGTGGAGAGCGGTGGCGACAATCTCAGCGCCACCTTCAGCCCGGAATTGGCCGACCTGACCATTTATGTGATCGACGTGTCTGCGGGAGACAAGATTCCGCGTAAAGGAGGCCCCGGTATCACTCGTTCGGATTTATTGGTGATCAATAAAATTGATCTGGCGCCTTATGTCGGCGCATCACTGGACGTGATGGATCGCGATGCCAGGAAAATGCGCGGTGAGCGGCCGTTTGTGTTTACTAACATCAAAACGGGAATTGGTTTAGACACGGTGGCTGAATTTATTCAGCAAGCTGGGATGCTAGGCGTATGAATTAAAGAGATAATTTATCCTGCAAATGGCTGTGCATGCGCTGAATCTGAAACTGTGCATCTTCCTTAGTGTAAGCACAGACAGGAAACTTTCCCCAAATGGGTGCTGGCCAAGCTATATCGGTTTTGAAACGCGCCACATGATGAACATGCAGCTGCGGCACCAGATTGCCGATATTGGCGATGTTGAGTTTGTCCGGTTGGTAGATGTCAGCGATGGCTTCAGCCAGCCAACACGACTCAAGCATTAATTGCTGTCTGTCTTGCGTGTCTAATTGATAAATTTCGCTGATATCGTTGCGTTGTGGCACCAGGATAAACCAGGGATATTGGCTGTCGTTCATCAGCAAAAGTCGTGACAAAGGGAATTGGCCGACTAAAAAACAATCCTGTTCCAAGCGGGGATGTAGTAGAAAAGTGTTCATGGGTGGTTCGGGAAAATATGGATTATTGATTCAGCAATTGTCTGATGGCCGCGACCTGTTCCTTATCGAGCTCTGCAGTCCGCTGGCTACGGCGGCATAAGGCGCCGCGAAAGCCCAGGTAGTCGGCCTGAAGCGGCAGCAGTTTGGGAATGTCCTGTTTGGCTAACGATCCCGCTAGGCCGGTCAGTAGTCCCGCCGCTTTTGCAGTGTCAACGAAGCTTTTGCAATCGGTCAAGGACATCAGTTGCGTCAATGAACCCCGGCTTTTGTCCATGGTATCCAGCATTACCCCCCGAAAACCGGCTTGTTGTAATGCTGCGATGATAGCTAAATCAGGTTGGGTGTCGGCAAACAATACCGCAATCAAGGCGTGACCGGATGCCGTCAGGTTGGCTAATCCGCTGATGCAGGCTTGCCAGTCGCCGCCGGGGAAAAAACCGATTTTGACGAAATCCACGCCTGTCGTAGTCATGGCTTGTACAGCCTGGGTCAATATTTGCGGCAGCATCGGTAGATCGCCGACTGTGGCGCTGATGACGGTTTCAGGCTTTAATGCCGCCACAATGTCGACTACGCTGTTTAACGGCAGCGCGCCCAGTGCGCCTTGCGCCGGTTGTTTTAAATCAATGATATCCACTGCAAAAACTTCGACCAATCGGGCTTCCGCTAAATTGCTGACACTCGCCAACATGCCGCTCATGCTGCACCTACTTTCTGCCGATGTTGTTCGATGCTTTCCATCAACCATGACCAGGCTTGTAATTCTCTTTCTCCAGCGCATTTATCCAGTCCGATGCGTAGATAATCCAGTTCAGTCTGGATTTTCTCCCAGGGTAATCTGTCCAGTCGACTGATTAAAATCGCCGCTTCCAATACCGCAAACTGGGCACGGTTGAAGCCCTGAAAAGGGCGGTGATTGACGCTATGCACAGCTTTACAAATTAACTTCGGGCGTATGGGGTCGTCTTGCACGGATTTCAGGGTTAACTCGCTATGTGCCAATGTGTCGCTCAAGTAGTAACCGGCTATGTGTTGGGCGGGTGTAACTGGCCAGTCGCGGCGACCGGTTAAACAGCCAGCAAAAATCCGTACATCGTCGCAATAGTTCAGTATGGCAACTTGAGTGTGCAACAAGTTGTTGAGTGTGGTGGAAGGTTTGAATGGCAGAATCACGAACTGATCGCCTTCAACATGTATGCCCATCGGGGCAATGTGGACTTTGCCCTCGGCGTTAATGCTAGTTACTATGGTTTCTTGTATCATTTAAACAATCTGGACTATCCTAAAACGTCATTTTTAAATCAGCCGCCAGAATACCATTACATGCACAGCATCAACATCTGCGATTTGGCGATTTTGCTGATCGAACCTTCGAATACCCAGCTAAAAATCATTCTGCAGCAGTTGCGTCAGCATGGTATCAGCCACATCGAAGGCGTGGCGAATGCTACTGAAGCACTGCAAACCCTGCAAACTCATCGACCCGATTTAATCATTAGCAGTTTGTATTTACCGGATATGACGGCTATCGAGTTGATCGAGCAAATCAAGCAGGATGAAGTCTTGAGCCATATTCCTTTTATGCTGATTTCCAGTGAAACCAGCTTTAATGTGCTGGATGCGATTCGTCAGGCGGGTGTGGTCGCTATTTTACCCAAGCCTTTTGCGCCTCAGGACTTAAAGAATGCATTGCGAGCTACCATTGAGTTCATCGATCCGCAGGAAATCAGCCTTGAGCATTACGATATTGAAAATGTCAGGGTATTGGTGGTGGATGATAGTTTGCTAGCCAGAAAGCATATTTGTCGGGTGTTGAATAATATGGGTATCGTCAAGATTACTCAGGCTTTCGATGGCAAACAGGGGGCTGAACTGTTTGCCCAGGATCAACAGGCTTTTGATTTGATCGTCACCGACTTTAATATGCCGGTGATGGATGGACAGGCGATGATTCAGTATATTCGTGGAGAATTGGCAAACACCCTGATTCCGATTCTGATGGTGACCAGCGAAGACAATCAAACCCGCCTCAGCAATGTCTACAAAGCCGGTGTGTCGGGAATTTGCGATAAACCTTTTGATCCGCATACGGTTAAAGAAATGTTGTTTCGGGTATTGGATGCAGAGTGAATACCTTGGCACATCGATAGGATTGCTAAAGCTTGCGGGACATAACTCCATCCTGGCGATAGTAATGTTAAATCCTCTTAAGCATTTTAGAGTCTTATGAAGCCACTACTGGCAGGTAAATCCATGTTAATCGTTGAAGACTATCCGGTGATGCGTAAAGCCATCCGGGATATGCTTTATACGCTGGATGCAGACAGTATTTTCGAAGCCGATAACGGTGAGAATGCGATTGCCGCCATGAGCAAAACCGCTTTTGATGTGGTGTTATGCGATTACAATCTGGGGCCGGGCAAAACCGGTCAGCAAGTGCTGGAAGAAGCACGTTATCGCAAACTGATCAGTTATAACTGCATCTTCATTATTATCGCTTCCGAGCAGAGTGCGGGGCTGGTGTTGGGGGCGATGGACAGCAAACCGGATGAATATCTGGCCAAGCCGTTTAATGCGCAGCAATTGTTTTGTCGAATCGAACGCAATTTGCATCGAAAAGGCGTGTTGCAAAGTATCGATAAGGAAGTTGAGCGCGGCAATCTGGCTCAGGCCATTCAAAATTGCGAAACCTTGCTGGCTTCCAATAACGTCAAAATGCGCATGCACTTATTGAAAATGCGTGCAGAATTGGCGGTGCTGGTGGGCGATTATGCTACCGGACGCAGTATCTATCAGGATATTCTACAGCAACGTGAAATTCCCTGGGCGCGGTTAGGGCTGGGTATTATCGAATTCCAGCAGGGTAATCTGGAGTCGGCCATCCATCAATTTGAATGGTTATTGCGAGAAAACCCCCGGTTTCTGGAAGGCTATGACTGGCTATCCAAGGCGCTGGAAGCTCAGGATAAACTGTCTGAAATGCAGGAAGTGTTAAATCAGGCTGTGGATTTATCACCGCAATCGATTCTACGGCAGAAAAAACTCGCCGAAACCGCCGATAAAAACGGCAATGTTGAAGTTGCCGAGAAAGCATACAAAGCTGCCGTCTCTTTGGGTAAACATTCAGTTTATAAGTCCAGCAGCGACTTTACCCAGCTGGCAAAACTCTATAGTAAAGCCAGTACGCCACAAAAAGCCTTAAGCACGCTGGTTGAGATGAGGATGGAATACCAGCATGACCCTGAGGCCGAATTAAGAGCCGCCACCCTTGAAGCCGAGTTACACAAAGCCAGCGGTAACGATGAGCATGCGGACTTGTGTTTACAAAAAGCCCTGTTATTGCACAAGCAATTGGGCAATAAATCGCCGAAGGATTTACAACTGGATATTGCGCGTTGCTGTTATCTGCATAATCAGCACGATCAGGCTGAGGACATATTGGGTAGCCTGATTAAAACGCATATTGATGATGATGGCTTTTTGAACGACGTTCGGGAAATGCATTCGGGTTTGGGTATGGATAACCATTCCGAAGCCTTGATTCAATCCACCAAACGAGCTTTGATTGCGACCAATAACAAGGGTGTGGCGTTGTATAAACAAGGTCATTTCAAGGAGGCTATGGAACTGTTTGAGCAAGCCATGGCGACCATGCCGGACAATAAAACCATCATCATCAATATGTTGAAAATTATCATGCACGATTTGAAGACCAACGATATCAGCAAAGACAAACTTACTCGTGCTCAACAATTGCTCAAAAAAGCCAGGCAAGTCGGCATTGATAAACATAAATTGGGCGGATTACAAATGGAGTTTTCGCATTTGCTGGGTCAACAAAAAGTGGAGGCCAAAGTAAATGGAGCAGGGTAATCAGTCTTTATTTCCAACCATTCTGGCTTCTACAGTTCACGATATCAAAAACTCATTGGGTAGTTTGCAGGGGCTGATTCATCAATTGGCCCTAAAACAACCTGAGGGGCAGTTGAACGATATTTTGCAATTGGAGTTTGAGGCCAATCGTATCAACCACAGTTTGATGCAGCTACTGGTGATGTACAAAATCGACAGTCAGAAATTCAGTCTGAATATTGATGAGTATGTCGCGATGGATGTGATGCTGGAAGCCAAAGCCCAACAGGCCCGTATCCTGCAGGCCAGCCCCGTACAGGTGAGCCTGGAATGTGCTGAGGATTTGCTTTGTTATTGTGATTTTCAATATGTGGTAAATGCGTTGGGTACGATATTGAACAATGCTCAGCGCTACGCACGGCAATCAGTGCTGGTTTCCGCATCAGAACATGCTGGTTATATTCAATTTTGTATCGAAGATGATGGTCAAGGTTATCCCGAACACTTGTTGAATGCAGATTTGGGCGATCCGGTCGAGTTGGACTGGGTGAAAGGTAATACCGGCTTGGGCTTGTATTTTGTTGCAGCGATTGCAGGGTTTCACAAAAACCAGGGCAAATACGGATACGTGAAAATCGATAATCTTAGCCGGATGGGTGGCGCCAGATTTTGTCTGTTTTTACCTTGAGGCTTCTTTACAAGAACAATGGGCAGGCTGTCTAGGTTATAATTTTTTGTGAATATAGTCCCTTGGTCAAACAGTACTGCGTAAGTTAGAGATGCGTTAGCGCATCCGACAAATTTTGTGGATGCGCTTTTCTTATCAACCCTACAAAATAAACGCATCGCTGCATCGGGGTTAAAAGCTGGATAATTACCTGGTTTTTTACTTTTAAATTTCCCTTTTCTGGAAACAGCAATTTAATTTATAGCGATTATGACAATTCTAGTAACCGGCGGAGCCGGATTCATCGGTAGTAATTTTGTTCTGGACTGGTTGAAGGAGCACGACGAGCCGGTCGTTAATCTGGATAAGCTGACGTATGCAGGCAATCTGGAAAATCTGTCCACGTTGCAAAACGATGCCAGACACATTTTTGTGAAAGCCGATATTGGCGATTATGATTTGATATTAGGTTTATTGAAGCAGCATCAAATTCGCGCTGTGATTAACTTTGCTGCGGAGTCACACGTTGATCGGTCAATACACGGACCCGAAGATTTTATTCAGACCAATATTGTTGGCAGTTTTCGCCTGCTGGAAGCCATTCGCTGTTACTGGAATGAACTCGCTGCTGACGCTAAACAGAGTTTTCGGTTGTTGCATGTGTCTACAGATGAAGTTTATGGCTCTCTGGAAACTGGTGAGGCACCCTTCTCGGAAACTCATCAATACCAGCCCAACAGCCCTTATTCTGCAAGTAAAGCCGCCAGTGATCATTTGGTACGCGCTTATCACCATACTTACGGTTTGCCGGTGTTAACCACCAATTGCTCCAACAATTATGGGCCGTATCATTTTCCGGAAAAATTGATTCCTCTGTGCATTCAAAACGCCTTGACCGGCAAAGCCTTGCCTATTTATGGCGATGGGCAGCAGATTCGTGACTGGTTGTATGTCAAGGATCATTGCAGCGCGATTCGTCGTGTCTTGGCTGAAGGCCAGGTGGGTGAGGTTTACAACGTGGGTGGCTGGAATGAAAAGGCCAATCTGGATGTGGTACATACTTTATGCAGCATTCTGGATGAGCTCAATCCGCGTACCGACGGCAAATCCTATGCCGAGCAAATTACTTATGTCACTGATCGTCCTGGGCACGATAGACGTTATGCTATTGATGCCAGCAAACTGGAGCGCGAGTTGGGCTGGAAGCCGGCGGAAACCTTTGAAACCGGTATCCGTAAAACCGTGCAATGGTATTTACAGCATCAGGACTGGGTCAATAATGTGTTGTCAGGAGATTATCAGTCCTGGTTGGATAAAAACTATAGCGGCCGACAAGTATGATGCGAAATTGGCAACAGGATAAGCCAGAATGAGAATTTTGCTATTGGGCAAAAACGGCCAGGTAGGTTGGGAATTGCAACGAAGTCTGGCTCCCTTGGGGGAGCTGGTTGCTTTGGATCGAAATAGCCAAAGTTATTGTGGCGACTTAACCAATCTGCAGGGCCTAGCAAAGACCGTTCATGATCTTCATCCGGACATCATAGTCAATGCTGCTGCCTATACAGCGGTAGACAAGGCGGAGTCAGATTTTGAACAGGCCGATTTGATCAACAATCAAGCGCCTGCTGCGCTGGCAAAAGCCGCAAAAGACTGTGGTGCCTGGCTGGTACATTATTCTACTGACTACGTTTTTGATGGTGGTGGCAGCCAAGCTTGGTGTGAAACAGACAGCGTCAATCCAGTCAGCGTTTATGGACAAACCAAATTAGCGGGTGAGCAGGCCATTCAAGCTTCCGGTTGTTTACATCTGATTTTTCGCACCAGTTGGGTTTATGCAGCACGGGGGCATAATTTTGCCAAAACCATGTTGCGATTGGCCGGAGAGCGTGAGCAATTGTCAGTCATCAGTGACCAAATCGGCGCTCCCACCGGTGCGGAATTGCTGGCCGATATCACGGCACATTGTCTGCGTGTGGCTCTTAATCGTGTAGCAGTGTCGGGTATCTATCATCTGGCTGCTGCCGATGAAACCAGTTGGTACGATTACGCAAAGTATGTGTTGGCGTTTGCTAGATGTAACGGCAAGGAGCTTAAAGTGGCCGAACATGCCCTATTGCCGATACCGACAACAGCTTACCCGACACCGGCAAAAAGACCTCTGAATTCGCGCTTAAACACTGATAAGCTTAAAAACACCTTTGATCTCTGTTTACCTGCTTGGCAAGTTGGTGTGGAGCGAATGTTGAGCGAATTTCTTGAAAGCCAGGTATCGGCTTGAACCATAATCAGGAGTAGTTCATGAATCATTCCCCTTTATCTCGAAAAGGCATCATCCTGGCGGGAGGCTCCGGTACCCGGCTTTATCCAGTCACCAAAGCGGTTTCCAAGCAATTATTGCCCATATACGATAAACCCATGATTTATTACCCGCTCAGCACCCTGATGTTGGCGGGTATCAAAGATATTTTGATCATATCCACACCGCAAGATACGCCGTTGTTTGAACAGTTGTTGGGCGATGGCAGTGATTGGGGAATTAATCTGCAGTATGCCGTGCAGCCCAGTCCGGATGGACTGGCTCAGGCCTTTATTATCGGCAAGGATTTTATTGGCAGCCATCCTAGTGCACTGGTCTTGGGCGATAATATTTTTTATGGACATGATTTACATGTGCAGCTCAGGCGCGCCAATCAGCAACAAGCTGGTGCCACTGTGTTTGCTTATCATGTCAATGATCCCGAGCGCTATGGGGTTGTAAGCTTTGACTCGGCTGGTAAAGCTGTTTCTCTGGAAGAAAAACCCAGTCAGCCCAAAAGCAACTATGCGGTGACCGGATTATATTTTTACGATCATCAAGTCGTGGATATCGCCGCCAATCTCAAGCCTTCACCCCGGGGAGAGCTGGAAATTACCGATGTCAATAAAGTCTATCTGCAGCTGCAGCAACTTAGTGTTGAGATCATGGGCAGGGGATATGCCTGGCTGGATACAGGGACGCACGCAAGTCTGATCGAAGCCAGCAACTTCATAGAAACCATCGAACGCCGCCAGGGTTTGAAAATCGCATGCCCGGAAGAGATTGCCTGGCGCAGTGGCTGGATTGATGATGAGCAAATTCAGCGCTTGGCCAGTCCGTTAGCTAAAAATGGTTATGGTCAGTATCTTTACGGCTTATTAAAACAGCAGGTGTTTTAATAAGATTGGCGAGTAATTCTGTATTGGGATGCCATGCTGATCAAAAACAGCATGGCATTAAAGTAAAACAAATCAGTGTCTGAAATGTCGCATGCCGGTCAGCACCATGGCAATATTGTGCTGGTTGGCGGCATCGATCACTTCCTGATCTCGCATTGACCCACCAGGATGAATCACAGCAGTGATTCCAGCGGCTGCAGCGGCATCTATGCCATCCCGAAAGGGGAAAAAGGCATCCGAAGCCATGACTGAACCCGGTACCACCAATCCCTCATCAGCTGCCTTGATGCCGGCTATTTTGGCAGAATAGACACGACTCATTTGCCCGGCACCTATCCCTATAGTCTGCCCATTTTTGCCGTAAACGATGGCGTTGGATTTAACGAATTTAGCTACCTTCCAGACGAACATCAGATCGGCCATTTCCTGTTCGGTTGGTGAACGCTGACTAACAATTTTTACATCGGCTGCTGTAATGCTGCCAGTATCTTTATCTTGCACCAGTAAACCGCCGCCTACGCGTTTAAAATCCAGCGAGGCTGGGTCTGTAGTGTCCCATATCCCGCATTCCAGCACCCTAACGTTGGTTTTTTTAGCCAGAGCGACTTTAGCGCCGTCACTAACAGTAGGGGCAATAATTACTTCGACAAACTGCCGGTTGACGATCTCGCTGGCGGTGATTTCATCCAGTTCACGGTTAAACGCAATAATGCCGCCAAAAGCCGACGTAGGATCGGTGGCGTAGGCCAGATTGTACGCATCGAGTATGCTGTCGCTGACCGCTACACCGCAGGGATTGGCGTGTTTGACAATGACGCAGGCAGGCTTGTCGGCGAAGGCTTTCACGCACTCCAGGGCAGCGTCCGCATCGGCGATATTGTTGTAAGACAATTCTTTGCCTTGTAACTGTGTTGCAGAAGAAATACTGCCTTGAGGTGGATTTTTTTCCTGATAAAACGCTGCATTTTGATGTGGATTTTCGCCATATCGCATGTTTTGTCGACGCTGAAATTGTAAATTCAGGGTGTCAGGAAAGTCTGTGGATAGGGTTTTGCTCAAATAAGCCGCAATCGCGGTGTCATAACGGGCAGTATGTTCAAAACTTTTTAGTGCCAGTTTAAAACGCGTGGCGTGACTTAAGCTGTTGTCGTTGCTTTTCAGTTCGGCTATTGTCGCTGAGTAATCAGCAGGGCTGACCACAATGGCCACGTCGGCATGGTTTTTGGCCGCAGCACGAATCATGGTGGGGCCGCCTATATCGATATTTTCGATGGCCGTTTCCAGGTCGCAGTTTGGATTGGCTACGGTTTGTTCAAACGGATATAAATTGACTATCACCATATCAATCGGCTGGATGCCGTGATCGGCCATCACAGCATCATCGATGCCGCGTCTGCCCAAAATACCGCCATGAACTTTGGGGTGCAGGGTTTTGACTCGTCCGTCCATCATTTCCGGAAATCCGGTGTAATCCGATACTTCAGTCACGGGTATATTGTGTTCATTCAATAATTTTGCCGTGCCGCCAGTGGACAATAACTCAATACCCAAACGATTCAGCTCTTGGCAAAAATCCAGAATATCGGTTTTATCGGAAACACTGACCAGGGCGCGGGTCACTTTTTTATGCATGCAGACCTCAAAAAGGGAGTTGAAATTGATTTAGCCTAAGCCGTAATGTTCTAGCTTCTTGCGCAGGGTGCTGCGGCTCAGACCCAAAATTTTGGCGGTTTTACTCTGATTGAAATCGGCATGTTTAAGCGCGGCCTCCAGCAGCGGTTTCTCGACTTCGGTCAATACCAGCTGGTACAAGCCGGAAGATTCATGTCCGTTCAAATGAGCGAAATATGTTTCCACTGAGAGTCTGACATGCTCGGCTAAAGTATGATCACTGCCGTTGTTTAACTGGATGGGGTCTGTTTTCATCTAGGCGACTCGTGAAGTAATGAAGTCAAACGAGGCGTTGACCAGCTCAAGTTGTTGCGCCGGATCTTGGGCCTGATTGATTAAGTTTTTTTGTTCTTTGGGTAAATCGCCGAGTTGCTCGAAATACCAGCCTATGTGTTTGCGGGCAATTCTAACACCAGCGGTGGCGCCGTAAAAACGGTATAAATTGTCCAGATGCTGATTGATAGTGGCTTTGATTTCGGACAAGGGAAGTGGTGGAAAAGATTGATGATGCGATAGTCTGGATTGCAACTCTCTAAAAATCCAGGGTTTTCCCAATGCCCCTCGACCAATCATGATGGCATCTGCCCCTGTGTATTCAAGTACAGCGCGGGCTTTTTCGGTGCTATCAATATCACCATTGGCAATAATAGGCATGCGAACGGCGCTTTTGACTTGTTTGATGGTGTCATATTCAGCCTGGCCTGTAAATTGACAGGCACGGCTGCGTCCATGGATCGTCAAGGCCTGAATTCCGCAGTTCTCGGCGATAGTAGCGATTTTTGCGGCATTTCGATTGGCCAAATTCCAACCGGTGCGGATTTTCAGGGTGACGGGTACTTCGACGGCATTGACCACGGCAGTTAAAATCTTATCAACCAAATGCTCATCCTTCATCAAGGCAGAGCCAGCAGCCACAGAGCAGACCTTTTTGGCCGGACACCCCATATTAATATCAATGATGTGGGCACCCCGATCCTGATTGAGTTTTGCAGCCTCAGCCATTTGATTGGGGTCGGTTCCTAAAATTTGCACAGAGCGCAAGCCGGTTTCGTCACTGTAATCGGTTTTTTTCAGGGTGCGCGGATGGTTTTGCAAGTCGCTGTTGGATATCACCATTTCCGAAACCGTCAATCCTGCGCCGAATTGATGGCATAAGCGGCGGAAAGGGTTGTCGGTAATGCCTGCCATAGGAGCAAGCAATACATTATTCGACAGTTGGTAGGGGCCAATTTGCATGGGTTGTTTAGAATTCAAAAAGGCGCGAAATAATACCTGAAAACCAACTGAAGAGTGCTGATCATTTGCATGCAATCGATCCGGTAGTTTTTGCTGTGCTGAGACTTATAAATCCTGGCTGCTTAAATAGTCTTCGTAATTGCCATGGAAATCGACTATGCCGTTTGGGGTTAATTCGATGATCCGCGTGGCCAAAGAGGAAACGAATTCACGGTCATGGCTGACGAAAAGCAAAGTGCCTGGATAAGTTTCCAGGGCGCTATTCAGGGATTCTATCGATTCCATATCCAGATGGTTGGTGGGTTCATCCAGAACCATGATGTTATTTTTTTGCAGCATCAATTTACCGAACAGCATACGGCCCTGTTCGCCTCCGGATAGCACTTTAACGGATTTATTGATCTCGTCCTGAGAAAACAGAAGTCGTCCCAGCGTGCCGCGTATGGTTTGGTCGTCGTCGGATTCCCGGCGCCATTGCCCCATCCAGTTGATTAATGAAAGGTCTTCGGCAAAATCTTCGGCATGATCTTGGGCAAAATAGCCCACGTCGGCATTTTCCGACCATTTAACTTCGCCACTGTCGGGTGTTAAATCGCCAACCAGGGTTTTTAGTAAGGTCGATTTACCTATGCCATTGGGGCCGATGATGGCTACGCGTTCGCCTACCGGTATCATCAGGTTCAAGTTTTTGAACAGAGGTTGTTCGCCATACCCTTTGCTCAATCCCTCAACTTCCAAAGCCAAGCGATGCAGTTTTTTGACTTGATCGAAGCGAATAAACGGATTGACCCGGCTGGAAGGCTTGATTTCGTCCAGTTTGATTTTTTCCAGTTGGCGGGCTCTGGAGGTAGCCTGTTTGGCCTTTGACGCGTTGGCGGAGAAACGAGCGACAAAGGTTTGCAGTTCGGCAATCTGGGCTTTTTTCTTGGCATTGCTGGCTAACAGGCTTTCGCGCACCTGGGTAACCGCTGTCATATAGTCATCGTAATTACCCGGATAGACGCGTAATTCACCATAATCCAGATCGGCCATGTGGGTGCAGACGCTGTTTAAAAAGTGTCTGTCATGAGAAATGATGATCATGGTGCTTTCACGCTCATTCAACACATTTTCCAGCCAGCGGATGGTGTTGATATCCAGATTGTTGGTCGGTTCATCCAGCAACATGATGTCGGGATCAGCGAATAGGGCTTGAGCCAGCAATACGCGTAATTTCCAGCCTGGTGCTACAGCGCTCATGGGGCCTTGGTGTTGTTCAAGAGGAATATCCAGACCCAGCAAAAGCTCGCCTGCCCTGGCCTCAGCGGTATAACCGTTATATTCCGCGAATACGGCCTCCAGCTCGGCTGCGCGCATGTAGTCATCTTCGCTAGCTTCCAAATTGGCGTAAATGGCATCGCGTTCCGACATGGCTGACCACATCTCCGCATGTCCCATCATGACCACATCCAGCACTCGGTAGTCTTCGTAGGCGAATTGGTCTTGACGCAAAATGCCCAAACGTTCATTGGCATCTACGCTGACGTTACCCCCCGAAGGTTCCAGGTCACTGCTGAGAATTTTCATCAGGGTGGATTTACCGCAACCATTGGCGCCGATCAATCCATATCGGTTGCCGTTACCGAATTTGACGGAAATATTTTCAAACAGGGGTTTAGCCCCAAATTGCATGGTGATGTTAGCGGTAGAAATCAAGATAGTGTCCGAGGTTAAGAGAAAAGCGGCTTTAAGTCAGTGGCCGACGAGTAGCTGAAAGGGTTAGTTATTTTTAGATGGGGTATTTTATCATTTGGGAGCAGCAGGCTGGATTTTTTCAACACCAGGGAAGCTGGTGTTGAAGTTTATTAAGCTGTATTGCTTGATCTAGTAAACCGAGTGACTTGAAGTTGACGCAAAATATTATGCTTAGGCAACTGATTGTATTTTAAATAATTTTAAATTTAGCATGATGTTTGCATGTTTTTTGTTGAAAAGATTAAGAGTTCAGCAGCAAAAGGGGTGAGCGTCATGAAAACTTTATTTCAAGAAGAAACAAAACTACTGCCAGAGGCTTTTTTGGAAACATTAAGTGGCGAATTTATTGCCCGTTCCGGCTATGGTGCTTATGTTTATCTGAATCCATTCGATATTCATCAGATGTTTAAAGAATATTTAAATCACCCGGCTCCGGTGCGTGAGTTCGTCAAACAGTGTGTGAATAGTTATTTTTCTGCTTAGATTGCAGCAGTACTGCCTGAAAATCATTGTCAAAACTGACAGGTTTGTCACGTTATGACAATGATTTAGTCAAAAGTGACGGGTTTTTCTAAGCAGCACTCTACAGTGTTACAATGAGCGCTTCCAGAATGACCTTCGAATTGTAATCATGATGTTATCTATGCGTTCAATATTTAGCCTTTTTTTAGGGCTGATACTGGCTTTGGCGGCGCTTAATCTGCAGGCTGCCGGGCCAATTTTTACCCCTGCGGCGCCGAATGTTGCCGGCTCCAGTTATTACCTGATGGATTTTAACAGTGGCCGGGTATTGGCCGAGAAGGAAGCTGATAAGCGGGTTTCCCCAGCCAGTCTGACAAAAATCATGACGGTTTATGTGGTGTTTCGCGAACTCAAATCCGGCAATCTGACCTTGGATGAAAAAGTCACGATTAGTCAGAATGCCTGGGAAACCGGTGGTTCGAAAATGTTTGTGGAAGTGAACAAACAAGTGGCCGTGGAAGATTTGCTGCAGGGTGTGGTGATTCAGTCCGGTAACGATGCCAGCGTGGCTCTGGCTGAACATGTGGCTGGCAGCGAGCAAACCTTTGCCACCATGATGAATGAGCACGCTTCACGATTGGGCATGGTGAACAGTCATTTCGAAAATGCTACGGGTTTGCCCAGCCAAAACCATTACAGCAGTTCCAAGGATTTGGCCATACTCACACAAGCGCTGATCAAGGAATTTCCAGATTATTATCGCTGGGACTCCCAAAAAGAATTCACCTATAACAATATTACCCAACAAAACCGCAATCAGTTACTGTGGCGGGATCCTACCGTGGATGGCGTAAAAACCGGTTTTACCGATGATGCAGGCTATTGCATGGTGGCATCTGCCAAACGTGAAGATATGCGGTTGATTTCCGTGGTGATGGGAACCGCCAGTCCGAATGTACGGGCCAATGAAAGCCAATCTTTGCTGAATTATGGCTTCAGGTTTTATGAAACCCATAAGCTTTATGATGCGGGAACGCCACTCGGTGAAGCGCGGGTCAGAAAAGGTGAAAAATCCAAGTTATCGGTAGGGGTTGCCGAAGATACCTATGTGACAGCGCCCCGCAAACACTATAACGAAATCAAAGCCGAAACCCAGATCGATAAAGCCATACTGGCGCCCGTGAATAAAGGCGATACGGTCGGGAGTTTGAATGTGACCTTGGGCGAAGAAACCATATTGAACAAGCCTTTGGTGGCTATGGACAGTATTCCTGAAGGGGGCTTTTTCCGTCGGATTTATGACGCTGTGTTGGTTTTACTGGAGAAATAATGGCTGACTCAGTGTATCTAAACGGCGAATATTTGCCGCTGTCAGAAGCAAAAGTCTCGGTGCTTGATCGGGGTTTTTTATTTGGTGACGGAGTTTATGAAGTGATTCCGGCTTATAAAGGTCGCTTGTTTCGCTTCGAAGACCACATTGTGCGGCTGAACAACAGTCTGCGTGAAATACGTCTTGAACTGGATAAAAGCGTGGCGGAATGGCTAGCCATTTTTCAGCCCATGCTGGATAGCAGCAAGGATCAATACATCTATTTGCAGGTCACGCGCGGCTACGCGGCAAAACGTGATCATGGGTTTCCGGAACAGGTAGTACCCACGGTATTTGCGATGTGTTCCGAGATTAAACCGTTTGCCGGACGAGTGACCGGTGTCAAAGCGGTCACCCTGGATGATATCCGTTGGCAAATGTGCCATGTCAAAGCGATTACCTTGCTGGCCAATATTTTATTGCGTCAGGAAGCGCTGGATCAGGATTGTGCCGAAGCGATACTGGTTAGAAACGGTTATGTCACCGAAGGTGCTGCCAGTAATTTGTTTGCTGTGATCGACGATGAACTGATCACGCCGCCCAAAAACCATGAAATCCTGCCCGGTATTACCCGGGATGTCATTCTGGAACTGGCTGAGGCCAATCAAATTCCGTATCGGGAAGATGTGATTGCCTTGGAAGCTTTGCAAAATGCCAGTGAAGTCTGGGTGACCAGTTCTACCCGCGAAATAGTGCCGGTGATTGAACTGGATGGTCAGCAATTGGGCGATGGTAAACCCGGACCGGTGTTTCAAAAGATGGATCAATTGTTACAAGCTTATAAACTAGCGTTGTCATGAGCGAAACCGAAACTTTATTGGAGTTTCCCTGTCAGTTTGCCATCAAGGCCATGGGCAAAAGCAGTGATAATTTTGATGCGATAGTGGTCGAAATCGTGCGGCGGCATGTGGAGGATATACGCGAAGGCGCGGTGACTTCCCGTCCCAGCAAAGCCGGGACTTATACATCGGTGACGGTCATGATAGAGGCGACCAGTCGTGCGCAACTGGATGCGATTTATCAAGGATTGACCGATCATCCCGATGTATTAATGGCGCTCTAATTGGTTTGTGAAGCAAAAAACCCTTATTAGACAGTTGGGCTTGCAGGATTATCAAACCGTTTGGCATAACATGCAGCAGTTTACCCTGGAGCGCTCTGAGGAATCGGCAGATGAAATCTGGATAACCGAACATCCGCCGGTTTACACCTTGGGTTTGAACGGCAATCCTCAGCATATCCTGCAGGCAACCGAAATTCCTGTGGTCGAAACCGATAGAGGCGGACAAGTGACTTATCATGGCCCCGGGCAACTGGTGGTTTATTTTTTGAGCAATTTACGGCGATTATCGTTAGGTCCCAGGCAGGCTGTGACATTGCTGGAAAACGCCATGATCGACACATTAGGTCAACTGGGCATTCGGGCTGAATCCAGGCGGGATGCGCCGGGTGTTTACGTGGAAGAAAAAAAAATCGGTGCCCTCGGTCTAAGAATCAAACGAGGCTGCAGTTATCACGGATTAAGCTTGAATAATTGTCTGGATTTAACCCCCTTCAAGCAGATTAATCCTTGCGGCTATGCCGGATTGGAAGTCACCCGATTGTTAGATTTTGGGGTGAAGATAGAAACTCATGAACTGGCGGTGCCAGTTGTGCATCACATCATCAAGGCTATTGAATCATGACGCTGAACGCTCCTTCGCGCACCACGCCTGAAACCCATCAACGCAACGCAGACAAGTTGTCGCGTATCCCGATCAAAGTTGAAAAACCGGAAACCGTGCTGCGTAAGCCGGATTGGATCAGAATCAAACTGCCGACTAACGATAAAGTCAACCAGATCAAACAATCCCTGCGGGAAAATCGTTTGCATACCGTGTGTGAAGAAGCAGCTTGCCCGAATTTAGGCGAATGTTTCAGCCATGGCACCGCTACATTTATGATCATGGGAGATTTATGTACTCGCCGTTGCCCGTTTTGCGATGTCGCACATGGCAAACCGCAGCCTTTGGATGCTGAAGAGCCGCATAATCTGGCCCATACGATCGCCGCGATGGGGCTGAGATATGTGGTGGTGACTTCCGTGAATCGCGACGATTTAAGGGATGGTGGTGCCGGGCACTTTGCGGCTTGTATAGCAGCCATTCGTGAACAGTCGCCGCAAACCACTATCGAAGTGCTGACACCGGATTTTCGCGGTCGCATGGAGGTAGCGCTGGACATTTTGCGTCGCCAGCCTTGTGATGTGTTTAACCATAATCTGGAAACCGTGCCACGATTGTATTTGGAAGCCAGACCGGGTGCGGATTACCAAACATCATTGCAATTACTGAGGCGGCATAAAGCCTTGTTGCCCGAAGTGCCGACAAAATCCGGTTTGATGCTGGGTATCGGTGAAACCGAAGCTGAAGTGGTTCAAGTTTTAAAAGATTTGCTGGAACATGGCTGCAGCATGTTGACTTTGGGGCAGTATCTGCAGCCTAGTAAAGAACATTTGGCGGTCAAGGAATATATACATCCTGATCAATTCAAACGCTATGCCGAAATCGCGACCGAATTAGGTTTTAAACAAGTGGCCAGTGCACCCTTGGTTCGTTCGTCCTACCATGCCGATTTACAGGCAGCATCCATACTATAAGACCGAATTCAAGTCATATAACTATTCAGTCGATAGATAACCGAGCAAATTACCGATGGCCTGCTCCCTCTCCTGATGGAGAGGGTTATTGCGCTTCGCGTTGAATAGTTTCAAAGTTATTTGACTATCGTGACTTCAAGTTCACGAGCGACGTAATCCGGACCGGTATAACTGCCATATTCACTCAAGGCGTTGAGGCGATAAATCGTCGGATTCTCATTGGCCTCCGAATAGCTTTGACTGCTGCAGCTCAAGCGGACTGTAAATCCAGCCAAACCGTCAAAACTCATGGCAGTTTGCGCATTGATATTGGCACACGTGCCGCCATTATTAATGCGGGCGATACTCCATTGAATGCCCGCTCGCGATGCCTGATAAGCTTTGGCGCCTAAAAAAGCATAATTGAAAGTGCCCAATTGCACCCCGCTCATGCGCACCATATAGCTGCCTAGCAGGCCTAACACCACCAAAATAAAAATAGCCATGACGATGGAAAAACCCCGTTGATTTTTCATGGCACATTATCCACATGAATTTGATGATGCAGATGCGCGGATTCACCATGGCTGTCAGTCAACGTGATTTGCAGCGTCAGTAAACCCGCTCGATTGGCCGTGGCCGAGGTGTAGGCAAATTGGCAGTCACTGACATGGTTGACCTGGATTTGTCCGGTGACTCCGCTTGGGGGATTTGCCTGACTGGCGGTAATGGTGTAGCCGCTATAGCGTAGCAATTGGCCAGTCGACGTATCGCATGCATACGTGATTGGGGTATCAACAATATAAAATCGTTGTTGAGGAGATTGCAATGGAAACAATTTGGCTGCACTTAGGATAATGCTGCTGGTTGTTGAACTGTTACTGAGGGTGGCGCGATTGCCTCCAGCATAAGCCTCTGCAGGTGCTTGTCCGAGATTATAGATAACCAGTTCACCGCGCGGAGCGCTGTCCAATGCGCCGATGACGTCGAAACTGGCATCGGCAGCGGTAAATCCAAGAATATTTCCGCTACCGTTGTTGGCCAGTTTGGCTCTGTATCGTCCACCCTGGCTGGTATGCAGTAATTCCAGCACTTTGCCGCTGCCGGTAATCCGAATGCTATTGGGCAATGCACTACGGATATCACGCTGCATCAGCCTTAAGGCTGATTCGGCGTTGTCCACCAGGGTGGTGCGGCGCTGTTGATCGAAATAACTTTTGACAGGTAACGTGATCATATTTGTTCCCATCACGCCTAAAATGCCGACGATGACAATGACGGTGATGAGTTCGATCAGCGTAAAACCTTGGGATTGGCGTTGCATATCAATAATCGGTTTTATAGCCAACCAGATTGATACTGGTTGAGTTTGGGCCTGCCACGGTTACCGTAATTTTTTTTGCGTTAACGCCATCTGTCAGCGTCACCGGGGCGGACACTGATACAGTAATTGTGTATTGGGAAAGGCCGGTGATGCTGTTGCCATTTTGGTCGTGAACACCGGTATCCGATAAACCATGATAATCATCGACATCATCGTAATCAGCCCTTTGAGTGCTGCTGCCTCCGCTGTAGGTCTGCAATAAAATTTCTTCCAGATACGATTCGGCAATTGCGACGGCCTGATGTTGCACCATCGGATCGGCGCTATGTTTGATGGTCAGATTCATCACCGAAAAAATACCCACCAAGGCAATACTGATGATCACCATGGATAAAATCAGTTCGACCAATGTGAGGCCAAGTTGATTGTCAGGGGGTGCTGTCATAAACAAAACCGGTGGAAGAGACAACCGTGATGCGGCGAGTGCCGATATCGATGTTGATGTCCGCCGAAGCTTGACCTTTGGCGGAAAAATAAAGCGTGGCGCTGGTCAGGCTAACGCCGGATAAGCTGCCTTGGTAGCTCGATTCGCCTGAACCAGGGCGCATGACAGACTGAGTAAAATCGCTGCTGGTGGTTGAACGGCACTGGCTTCTATCAGTGGCTGAAGGCCTTTTCAATTCAAACTGGTTGGTGGCGATGCTGACTTGAACATTGCAGTTTGTCGCCACAGCCAGTTTTTGAGCATAACGAATGGCATTCAGGGTATCGTCGAAAAAGCCGCGTTGCTCAAAAGTACTGATGTTGAAAAACTTGGGCATGGCGCTAATAGCCAGGATGCCGAGTACTACGATCACCATGATCAATTCAATTAGCGTGAATCCTTGTGATCTGGAAAATTGAAAGATCTTGAATTTCACAAGATATTTGATGCTGATGAGCTCGGGTGAACTATAGTCACCCGAGCTTGGGGCGTTAGCTTAAAACGCAGATTTGAAATTAACAGCTAGAGACGTCTACGGTCACGATACCGGTGGTGCCATTATAAACCGCCTGACAAGTTGCACTACCGCCGGTAGGTCTAAAAGTTACAGCGGTGGCGGTCGTGTAGTCAGCCGTATAACCATCAAGATTTTCCATTGCTGCACCTATGCCGGCTGCCGAACCGGCTGGGATGCCTGTACCTGCCGCAACTGTGACACCGTTGACTGTTGTAGCAGTCGTATTGCCCGCAGCAATATAGGCTGACTTGGTAATGGCCACCGCGGACCTTAAGTTTCCAGAGAGCGCGTTAACACTGGCTTTTCTGGCATCACCACCCAGATTGGCGAATTTTGGTAAGGCCACTGCAGCTAAAATGCCCAAAATGACAATCACCATGATCAATTCAATCAATGTAAAACCCTGTTGTTTATTAAATTTCACTGTGCCACCTAAAGAATATTTGAAGAAGAACCAGTTGAGGAGAATATTTAAACCCACAGTGTAGACTATACTGCAATTCGCATGGATTTTGGTCTAAAAAATCAATTTACATGCCAAGGTTTTTGGCTTTTTGGCATACATCACACTCCATTATGAGCATAAGAAAATTTGTTTTTTGCGATATTTGCAATCCTCAGGCTTTAAGATCAATCGAATTCCGGCGTTCAAAGCGCCTTGATACTCGAATCGGCCGACGTATCAGTGATGGTCGGGCCTGGTTTGAGGGTGAGCCAAAATCCGCAATCGAAGCCGGGTGGCTCTGTTCTCCGGATGGTCGACATATTTGTCCTGCTTGTCGAAATATGCAAACTGCGACAGAGGCCGTCGAGTAAGTTCAGGGGCGATAAGTGTCAGTTGAGTTTATGATACGGAATGCACGCCGATTTTTGGGGTTTGTGGCGTTAATATTCAGCTATTCGGCTTCGACCTATGCCACTACCTATTCAGTTATTTCATACCCATTTAGCTGGATTGATGCCACCACGCACCCAAAGTTAGGGCCAACTACGGGCGGGGTTTATTCACGCAGCTATAAGTTCACCAATACCACTGGGTGCGGAACAACTGTACCGGGGACTGATGACATTATCAGCGATCTGATTCCTTTAGGGTTTACGTTTAAATACGGTAATAAAAGTTTTACCAGTGTCAGAGTCATGACCAATGGTCGACTACAGTTTGACAATAACACCTGTGGTTTTGGCAGCCCGGTCACTCAGTTGCCTTATCCGATTGCCAGCTTGAATTACAGTATGAGGATTTATGGCAACGACATGGATCCGACCTTGAAATCAGAAGTTAGCGGTTATTCAACCAACTGCACTAGTAGAAGCAGTTGCTACATCAGCTATAACAGTGAAGGAACTGCGCCGAACAGGCGATTTGTAGTGACTTGGCGCAATGTGCCGGAGTGGGCGGCCGCCAGTTCAGCCACTGGCAGTTATAATTTGCAGATCATTTTGTATGAAAACGGTGAATTTGCTTATCAATACGGTGATAGCACCGCAGGCCCGAATGCCAAATTGGGACAGATAGGCTGGCAAATCAATGTTAACGATTACGCTGTCGCCGGGACGGGATTTCCACCTGATAATAGTGCTTATCTTTTTTATATTCCCAATAGCGGTACCATGAAACCGGGCGCCTTCAATGCCTTTGATACTTCAGCTTGGGGAGGTTCAACCACTGGTGTCATTCAGACCAAAATCGCTGGCACTCCTTTTAATCTGGATGTAGTGGCCTTGAATGCTACACCTAGCGTATTGACGACCTTTACCGGCGCAGTCAAAGTTGAATTGGTGGATGGTACTAGTGCCGCCTCGTGTGCTGCAATGACCAATATACAAACTGTTACTTCCAGTTATACCTTTAAGTCTACCGAAAAAGGTCGACATACTTTTTCCGCCATCAGCGAAGCAAATAGTTATCCGCATGTGCAAGTGCGAATTTCTTTTCCTGCCGCTAGTCCTACAGCGGTAGTTTGTGCTACGGATCAATTCGCGATTCGTCCCAGCTATTTTAGCCTTGTTGCCAGCGACAATAACTGGACAACGGCTGGCACCAGTCGCTCTCTGAATGCGGCCACAGCCAGCGCAACACCTGTGCATAAAGCAGGACAACCCTTGACATTGACGATCACGCCCTATAACAGTCAGGGGGGGATCACCAACAAATACAACGGCTCACCCAGTTTGTCATCGGTATGCGTGTTGCCCGCGTCAGGCTGTGTGTCTGGAACTTTTAATGTCGGAACCTTCACTACAAATAGCGGAGTAGCAACTTCTAATACAGCTAGCTTTAATGAGGTTGGTGTTATCAGTGTTACAGCTACTGATAGTGCATTTGCCAATATTGATGCAGCCGATGGTACTTCAGTTAGCCAACGCAGCATTAGTTCGGCAGCCAGCAACGTGGGGCGTTTTGTACCTGATCATTTTGATGTCGCATTGAATCTACCGCAATTTTCACCCGGTTGCGGAACCTTTAGTTTTGTCGGACAACCTATCAAATATTCAATCAGGCCGGAAGCGACGGTGACTGCCAAAAATTCGGCAAACGATATCACCCAAAATTACAAAAGCGAGTTGTGGAAAATCAATCCCTCCCACGCCACCTATGGTGTGACACCCAATTATAGCGAAGCCAGTCAACCCTTGACCTTGTTCAATGCCTCAGCGGCCTCTGTCACTGATAATGCCAATGGTTCCGGTAGCTTGGGTTTTGCCGATACTATCAGTAATGTGCTGAGCATTACTCGCTCAGCACCTTTGGCAACGTTTAATGCCGAAATTGCTTTAAGTTTTAACTTGCAGGATACCGATGGAGTGGCCGTGACGAATGTGGATGGAGTAGCGACGAGTAATCCGATTCGATTTGGTAGTGCGAGTGCAGGCAATGGCATGGCATTTTCCAGTGGCTATAAAGCCATGCGCTGGGGGCGGCTGAATATGCAAAATGCATCAGGTTCTGAACTCAATATCTTGTCGGTGCCTTTGTACAGTGAGTTTTTTGATGGAATTAATTTTATAAAAAACACAAACGATAACTGCACCAGTCTTGATTTGAGCAGTCAATTGAAGCTGAAAAATGTCCAGACCGCTTCTGGAGCCTGGCAGTCCGGCAATACGGCGATGACGATTGCGCCTTCCGGTTCTTCGACGGCCAGTTTAGCCAACGTACCTCTGGTATCTGGAGAAGCTGGTTTGAGTTTCAGTGCTCCGGGCTCCGGAAATACCGGTTACATTGATATCACAGGAAGTTTTTCGAGTTTGCCCTGGTTGTTGTTTGATTGGGATAACAACGGAGTACATGATAATGCTCCCAGCGCCAAAGCCAGTTTTGGTGTCTACAGGGGCAACAGTCAGCAGATCTTTTGGCGGGAAGTGTATTGATTTTGCCTATAGCTTAGCGTTGCATATTGGTCGACAAATCCCACATGGGCAGAAAGATACCTAATGCCAGGATCAATACAATGATGCCTATGATGACAATTAAAAAAGGCTCAATGGCGCTGGATAGATTTTTAAGTTCCGTATCAATCTCACCTTCATAAAAATCAGCCACTTCCTGCAACATTTCGGCGATATTGCCGGATTCTTCGCCGACCAGAATCATTTGTATGACCAAGGGCGGAAATAATTCGATACTGCGAGCCATGCGGCTGATGCTATCGCCTTTTTCGATGCCGACACGCATTTTATGCAGTTTGGCACCTATGTATTCATTACCGACCGCCTTGGACACGATAGCAATGCCCTGAATTAAAGGCACGCCAGCATTCAATATCATCGCAAACGAGCGAGAAAATCGTTCCATCGTGGCGCGATGGATGATGCTGCCCACTGCGGGTATTTTCAAAATAAGCTGATGCCAGTGCAATCGACCGGCAGGAGACTGCACGTATTTGCTAATCAAAATGATGGTTAACAGGGAAAAACCCAGTATATATGGCCAAAACTCCACGGTGAAATCAGAAACTGCCATGAGCAGTCGGGTTTGCCAGGGCAGTTGAGTACCCATTTTGTCAAACACACCTTTAAAGGCCGGGATGACGTATACGTTAACAGTCACCAGGGCAATGCTGATCGCCATCAAAACCATCGTGGGATAGCGAAGTGCCGATTTGATTCTGGATTGGGTTTCTTTTTCTCGCTCCAGATAATGACTGATTTGCTGAAAAGCTTGCTCCAGACCGCCAGTGGTTTCACCGACATTGATGATGCTGACCAATAAAATCGGAAAAATCTTGTCATGTTGCGACATGGCTTGAGACAGGCTCTGCCCGGATTCCAGGCGGTGCGTGATGCTAACCAGCGCCTGTTTTAAAGCCATGTTTCGACATGAATCGGCCAGACTGTTGATGGAACGAATCAATGGCACACCGGCTTTAGTTAGGCTGTGCATTTGTCGGCTGAATAATATCAGATCATTAATACTCAGTTGCTGGATGGCCCACCAATTAGTCAGCTGTTGAGCCAAGTCACTGTCTGTAGTGGCCAGATCAATGTGGATGGGTGTGAGGCCACGGTTGATCAAGGTTTGTGCAGCATATTGCGCTGTTTCGGCTTCCAGTTTGTTGCTGATCAGTTTTCCATGACCATCCCGGGCTTTGTAAGCGAAAACCGGCATATCAGATTTCCGAAATTCGCATGATTTCCTGTACCGTGGTTAATCCCTGCTTGACGAGTTCCATGGCCTGTTCGCTGAAGGTTTTGAAGTTGGGCGTACTACGGGCGGCGATGACGAAAGCCGCCGAATCATTACGGCGCAAGGCATCCAGTGTGTTATGGCTCATTTCGAGCAGCTCATAAACGCCTATCCGGCCCCGGTAACCGGTGTGATTACAGTACTGACAGCCGATGCCTTGTTTAAATACCAGCTTGGCTGTGTCGAGATTAAAGGTTTTTTCCACCCAGATACTATCACTTTCCTCAATTTGCGTGGTTTCAACGCAACGATCGCAGTTTTTGCGAACCAAGCGCTGCGCCATGATGACTTTGAGGGAACTGGCCAGGATATAACCTTCGATGCCCATGTCCAGCAACCGGGTAGCCGTTTCTACCGCACCATTGGTATGCAAAGTGGAGAAAACCAAGTGGCCGGTGATGGA
>CAZJYS010000006.1:2453-4538 GCA_964550075.1 uncultured Methylomonas sp. | reverse complement strand
TTTCTACCGCACCATTGGTATGCAAAGTGGAGAAAACCAAGTGGCCGGTGATGGATGCACGAACGGCAATTTCTGCCGTTTCCCGGTCGCGTATTTCGCCAACCAAAATTACGTCAGGATCTTGGCGTAAGGCTGAGCGTAGTACGCTGGCAAAAGTTAGACCGATCTTTTCGTTAATCTGAGCCTGATTGATGCGCGGCAAGCTGTATTCGACCGGATCTTCGGCGGTAATAATTTTGGTTTGTGGATGATTGACGCTGGATAGCGCGGCATATAATGTAGTGGTTTTACCGCTGCCGGTGGGGCCTGTAACCAGAATCAATCCATGCGGGCTGCGAATATGGGCATTAAAGCGTTCCAATAAATCCGCAGGCATGCCCAAGAGATTCAGGTCCAGCAAGCCTTTGGATTGGTCCAGTATCCGCATGACCACCGACTCACCGTTTTGAATGGGTAACGTGGAAAAGCGCACATCCAGGTTTTTGTTTTTAACCCGGATCGAAAATCGTCCATCCTGAGGCAGACGCTTTTCAGAGATGTTCAAGCCACACATCAGTTTTAGACGCACCACCAGAGCCGGGGCAATATTGATATTGTCCAGAATGTGTTCGTTCAATACCCCATCAACCCGCTGGCGTATCCTTAGTACGCGTTCGTCAGGTTCAATATGAATGTCGGAGGCATTGGTTTGTACGGCGTCTTCAAATATCGATTGCAATAACTTGACTACCGGTGCGTCACTGACTTCCGCGCTGGACAGCAGTGTGTTGATGTCGAAGTTGTGTTCGGACAACTCCTCACTCAATTGTCCGGCCAGTGTGCTGATTTCTTCCGTGCGCCGATAAGCCTGGTCTATGGCATTGAGTAGATCGGATTCACGCACCACCGCCTGACGAATGCGTTTTTTTAGTACCCGGCTGATTTCATCCAGTCCCATCAGATCGGTTGGGTCTGTCATCGCCAGCAATACATCCTGTGGATTACTTTCCAGGAGCATGACACGGAAGCGTCGGGCCAGACTTTCGGGTAGTTCTTTGCAAACTTCAGGCTTACGCTTGTATTGGGCAATGTCCAGAAACGGAATTTGCAGTTGTCTGGATAAGAAATTCAGCAAGTCTGTCTCGCTGATGTAGTTGAGGTCAATCAGGGTGCGACCGAGCTTACGCCCGGTTTTTTTCTGCTCGGTGAGCGCCGTCATCAATTGATCATGGCTGATGATGCGGTTTTGCACCAACAGGTCGCCAATACGAATTTTTTTTTGCGTTTCCATGTGTTCAGTCATTCAATGCGCTTAGACGCTGTCTAATATAGTCCACTACTTCGCTATTCAAGGTTTTTTTGTTTAACGCCAATTGATAGGCCTGAATTGCTCGACTAGGTTGTTGCAAATTATCCGCGCAAACCGCCAAGCCTAGCCAGTTTTCAGCTTTGTCAGGCTGCATATGAGTTAGCTCCTGATAAAGCGGCAATGCTTGGGCGTAGTTGTGCTGTTGTTGGTATCCGGCGGCTTTTAACGCCAGAAATTGCGGGTCATGATTTTGCCGATTATCGATGGATTCCAGCGTATTAATGGCCGCATCGGCATTTTTTTGTTTGATTTGCCAATGGGCGAGGGCGGTGGTGAACCCAGGATTGCCCGGAAATAATTCCAGGCTTTCGTCCAGAAATTGTTTCAGCTCAATACTGGCATTTTCTTGTTGCAGCGTTTGCAGCAGCAGCTTTCGGGCGGCCAGATGTCGAGGGTTTAGCGTCAATGCGTCCCGTAATAGTTCCTTGCGCAAGGTTCCGGAAGGGCTTGAGTCTGCCTGCCGATATAGTGTATCGGCTGTTAATCCGCTCTGTGACCTTGTATGTATCGAAACGATTTTAGAGGCTGGCGGATGCTTTTGACTATTGGGTGCCGGTTTTTTGGGTGTGCTGTTTGGTGCTTTGGGGTTAACTGAGTGTTTGGGAGCTGAAGCAGGGGCGGTATTAATCGGCGCACTAGTTTCTTGGGTTAGCGTGGTTTTGGTTAGCAGATCATTTTCGAGCGGTGGTTGGGGTTCCGGCGATGCAATGACAGGTAAAGTCTGTTCGGCTATGACC
>CAZJYS010000006.1:0-2353 GCA_964550075.1 uncultured Methylomonas sp. | reverse complement strand
CGGTGGTTGGGGTTCCGGCGATGCAATGACAGGTAAAGTCTGTTCGGCTATGACCGGAGCGATTTGTGGCGCTGCGGGTTGAGCCGGAGTTGTTGCAGTACTAAGCGGGGTTGCTGGTATTACGGATGGATAGTATTGCACTACGGCCAGAGCCAGGCAAACAACTACAATAGCCAGCCACCAGCGACTTCCATGATTTGAAGATTGGTTCGGTAACGCTACTTTCTGAACTTGTAGCGGTTCAGGAACTGATGGTTTGGAAGAGTTGGGGTTACGCTGTTCCAGATCACGTAACATCTGGTTGATGAGACTCATAGTGGCAGCTTTGGCAAGAAGTAAACAAACACGATGCAGCTGAGCAATAGTAGCCACAACAGCGACTTTCTCAACCCAGCGATTTGCCAGCGTATGCGAGTGGAGTCGGTATCATGGGCTGCCAATTGTACATGTCGCCAATTGATGCGGCTTTGCCCCTTGCCGTAGGCGCATAACAAAGCCTTGTTTGCCAGAATATTTAATAACCTGGGGATGCCCTGGCTATAAAAATGTAAGGCGCTGATGCTGAGCGGAGTTAATAGATCCGTATGCGAATTACCGGCAACCCTTAGCCTGTGCAGCAGATAGGCCTTGACTTGGCTGCGATTCAGCGGTTTGAGTTCATAACTGAAGGTGATGCGCTGATGTAATTGCCTGATCGATTTGTTTTGCAGCACCTGATCCAATTCGGACTGACCAAATAACACGATTTGCAACAGTTTTTGTTTTTCGGTTTCCAGGTTGGTCAACAAACGCAGGGTTTCCAAGGTTTCCAAGGGCATGGCTTGGGCTTCGTCAATGATCAATACAATTTTATCGCCACGTTTGGCTGCTTTAAATAAAAAATCGTTGATGAGAGCCAGCGTGCGACTTTGTCCGCAATTAGTAGGGCAGGGGATATTGAGTTCTTCGGCTATCGCATGATGTAAAGCTGCTGGATTGAGATGCGGATTGGGAATATAAGCCGTGGTATATGGTGAGGGAAGTTCGTTGAGAAGCTTGCGGCACAGCAGGGTTTTCCCTGCACCCACGGGGCCGGTGATTTTGATGAAACCTTCCCCGCTTTGCAAGGCGATCAACAAAACATTCAGCGCTTCCCGATGCGTGGGTAGATCGCAAAAAAATTCGGTATCCGGCGTCAGGTTGAAAGGCAGCTGGTTCAGGCCGAAGTGTTGCAAATACATGATTACGGAATCAAGCGGGCCGAGTCCGTTCGGCCCTTGGATAGGTTGAAATCAAAAAACGTTTCCTCTGGACAACTGGGCTATTTCCACAATTGTTTTTTCTCAAGCTGCTGCATACGTTGTCTGCTTTCTTCGATTGGGGTTTGCCAGTCGTTGTTGTTGTCGATAATGGTCGGTTTCAACAAAATCACCAGTTCGGATTTTTGACCTTTGCCTTCGTCTTCCCGAAAGGCTTTGCCAACATAGGGAATCCTGGAAAGCAAAGGTATTCCCTCCTGGTTTTCATCCCGGTTTTCCTGCATTAATCCGCCGATGATAATGATCTGACCGTTTTCGGCGTGCACGATGCTGTCCGACTCACGCACGGTATTCAGCGCCATCGGAATACTATTGTCTTCACCGTTGATGGAAAAATCCTTGGTTTGATTTTCAACGCGGGTAATGGACGGGTGGATATGCAGGGTGATTTGATTATCGTCGGCGATTTGCGGGGTCACATCTAGAGCTATCCCGGAAAAGAACGGTGTCCAGGTAATGTCCTGAGCAATGGTGTTGCCATTACCAAAACTGCCGGCATTTTGCACATTGCTGGTGGACGAAACATCGGTAATAAAATATTCATCCTGGCCCACTTTGATGACAGCTTTTTGGTTGTTGAGCGTGGAAATACGCGGGCTGGATAAAATATTGGTTTTTCCTTGCCCTTCCATTAACGAAATATAGGCGTAGAAATTCCCGGATTTTGCCGAAATGGTAAAAACACTGCTATCCAGAGCACTGGTGACGGCAGCTGGTAAAGGATTGGAAGCTGTCATGAATGCTTTGGTGCCGTCATTGACCACGCTGGCCCAGTTGACACCTTCCTGGTGTTTGTCATCCAGAATAATTTCAAGGATTTTGGCTTCAATCACGACTTGACGACCGATTTGGTTTTGCGTGCTGGCGATGAGTTTTTCAACTTCACGGATTTGTGGTGGGTTGGCGCGAACCACCACAATCCCGGTTTGTTTGTTGATGACGACCTTGCTGCCGGTTTTGGAATTCACCAGCTCACCCGTTTGAGTGGTCATGGGGTCAGAGTCAACAATAGCGGCCAGGGATTCTTGAAGTTCCAGCCAAAAATCGGTTTTGGA
>CAZJYS010000005.1:0-31823 GCA_964550075.1 uncultured Methylomonas sp. | reverse complement strand
CCAGTATCGTGCTATCGACGAACAGTGAATTGTTTGGGTTGTTGAAGCGGGTGGAGAAGGGCGATTGATTTTGTTTACCTATAACCTGCTTGTATTGATATTGGCTGTAAATTGAATATAAACATAGTATGAAAATTTCGGTAACTAATTTAGGACCAATAAAAGAAGCATCAGTCGAGCTGGGTGGACTGACTGTTTTTGTAGGCCCAAACGGTACAGGGAAAAGCTATTTGGCTAAGGTGATTTATGGATTGCAAAGGCATGAAGCTTTTATGGCAAGTTATTTCAGCAATGCTGAACGCTTTTACCAAGTTTTGTTTGATAAATCTATGGGTACAGGCCAAGAAGTTTTAATGGACTTAAAGCAACTGAAATCAGCTGATTTCGGGCAAGCTATTCCAAAATTAGTTAATTTGCACGCGGAACTATTTAAGGACAGATTAAGTAGTTATTTCAACGATGACGAAAAGTTATTCAAGAACACCACAATTTCTTTTTCGTATACCGTCTCTCTGCCTGATGAACAAGACCTCCAAAAAAATATTGCAGGGGCCGTTGAATTTGCTAAAAGACGGACAGGTGAAGATATATCTCCGGTAGATTTATTTTGGGGATTCTGTTGGCATCTCTTTTGGAGTGCAGGAGGAGGGTTGGCAGAATATTTTCCTGCTGCTCGATCCAATTTTATGCTGACTTATAAAGAAATATACCGGGCTCGAGCTGACGAACATGTGGGAATGGAGATCATACCCGACTGGCTGTTACCTGCCAGTAAAAGTCAGCAGATGCGAAAAACAGGTAAACTGGTACGGTTCGACAAGCCCACTGAAGATTTCATTAGTCGGCTATATGATCTTGATAGCTCAGAAATGAGTCCTCTAGCTACTATTTCGGTGGAGTTGCAAAAACGCTTATATGGCGATGACCGTATTGTGGTCGAACAGTCTGAAGGTCAATTACCCGATTTCCGTTATCAAATCCACGATACAGAAAGTAAAATTCGTCTGCATCTCACTTCGTCTATGGTGACTGAAACATCTCCACTTTTGATGGGTTTTTGGTATTGGATACAACCTGATAGTTTGGTTATTATCGATGAACCAGAATCCCATTTACATCCAGAAGCTCAGAAAGCTTTGGTGAATGGACTGGCGGTAGCGATCAACCAAGGCTTACGGGTTATTCTGATAACGCATAGTCCCTACATTCTGTCCTGCGTGAACAATCTGATCAAATTCGGTAGCCTTCTCAAAAACTTTCCAGATGATGCCAACGTAGCAAAATTTAAGAACGATCACATAGATATGGTGGCATTGGAGAAAAATGTCACCGCTTATCATTTCGGGCGTGATGGGATGGTTAAGGATATTGTTTTAACTTCTGGCCTGATAGATGAATCTGAGTTTACCGAGCCTTTCGATAAGATTAATGAGCTATACGAATCCATGCGAGATATCGAGTGGGATCATCGCAGATGATTTCGTCAATTCGGCAAAAGTTGGCTGAAATCGGTAAAAATACTTGTGAGAGTCAAGTGCTTGTTGCTCAAGAGAAGAGTAAAGGCGTTAAACTTACGCCTTCCTCGAATGGCAAAGCGCTTAAAATTAAAGTGGACGATTGTTTAATAAAAGATACGCAGCGATGCGACTGCCTCTACTTTTATCAACAATCAAAGAGTAAACGCCATGCGTTCCTAGTTGAGCTAAAAGGTAATAATTATACTCACGCCCTAGATCAACTTGAGTCAACAAAGAATCATCCGAATTACGTTGGAATAGTAACTGTTGCAAAGCCAATTAAAGAATGGGCGGTCGCTATTGTCTCCGAAAAGGCGAAAACTAATCGGCCTAAGAAAGAAGAATGGGAAGATGCAAACAAAGTTAGGCTGAGAGTTATTCCTTTAAAAGATGATGAAATCTTCGATTTAAGTGAACTCACTAAACCTATTTAAACCAGCTTTTACCCAATCGGCTAACAACAGCATGCCATTATTTTCCTACAAGGTAGTCAACAACCAGGGCATTACAGAAGAGGGTGCTCGTGATGCCAGCGATGAGCAGGCTTTATTGCTGGAGTTACAAAAGCAAGGCCTGATTCCAATTCGCATCGAATTAGCCAAGGACAAAACTTTTTTGGGCTTCAGGCTCAAATCGTCTTCCATGCGCTTGTCGCAAAAGGAAATTGGCATGTTAACGGGTGAACTCGCAACTTTATTGGAGTCCGGTTTGCCGCTGGATCGGTCGTTGACGATTTTGCTGCAATTGACCGAAGAAAATCCCAAATTAAACAAACTGGTGGCGAATGTCCTGGAGAAAGTCAAAGCCGGTAAGGCTTTGGCAGATGCTTTGGAAAGCCAAAGTGGGGTGTTTTCCAAGTTTTATCTGAATATGATACGCGCAGGTGAAATGGGCGGGAATCTCGGTGGGGTTTTGCAGCGGTTGGCGGAATATCTGGAGCGCACCAAAGAACTAAAAGACACCGTCAGTACAGCGCTGATTTATCCGGCGATTTTGTTGGTGATGTCGATGGCGTCCTTGTTTGTGATGCTGACCTTTGTGGTACCGCAATTCAAGGAAATGTTTGACAGCGCGGGCAAAGCCTTACCTGTTCCCACGCAAATCGTGGTGGCTCTGGCGGAATTATTGCAGGGGTATTGGTGGTTGCTGTTGCTGATATTGCTGGGCAGCATCCAGTTTATGAAATCGCAATTGAGCAATCCGGTCAGTAAAAAAGCCTGGGATGGGCGGTTTTTAAACCTGCCGCTTCTGGGGGAAGTATTGACCAACATGGAAACCGCCAATTTCAGCCGTACCTTCGGTACTTTATTAGGTAACGGGGTATCGATCTTAAAATCGCTGGGTATTGTGCGTGAAACTGTCACCAACACGGTATTGGCGGAATTTCTGGAAGATTGCGAAGAACAACTGAAACAAGGGCGCACTATGTCGGAAGCCTTGAGCCGAGAAAACCTGTTTCCCAAATTAGCCGTGCAAATGATTAAAATGGGTGAGGAAACCGGGCGTCTGGAAGAAATGTTGCTGCGGGTTGCCGTGATTTACGATAAACAATTGAAAACCACCATCCAACGCATGCTGGCGTTGTTGGAACCGGCATTGATTATTTCTTTGGGATTGATGATTGCCGGTATCATCGTCTCGATTTTATTAGCCATTTTAAGTGTCAACGATCTTGCTGTTTAAAGGAGGAGCAATCATGAAACCTATTTATACCCAAAAATCCCACCGCCAAAGCGGTTTTACCTTGTTGGAACTGTTAGTGGTTTTGGGCATCATTGCCTTGCTGGCTGGTATTGTTGGCCCGCAAGTCATGAAGCATATGGGTGCATCCAAAACCAAAGCTGCCAAGGTGCAGATTGAAGATCTGGCCGCGTCACTGGATATGTATAAACTGGACGAAGGCCGTTACCCAACCCAACAACAGGGTTTAAGCGCCCTGATAGAAAAACCTTCCGATGCCAAACGTTGGAACGGCCCCTATTTACGCAAACAAAAAGTCCCACAAGATCCCTGGATGCAGGATTATCACTATGTTTACCCCGGTCAGCACGGCAGCTTTGATTTGTTCAGCTACGGTGCCGATGAAAAAGAAGGTGGCGAAGGCGAAGATCAGGACATCACCAGTTGGGAATAATGTTCTGTGGCGCTGGCTGCTAATCTGAACGACTTAAAAAAAACTCAGCAAGGTTTTACCTTATTGGAGCTGATCATTGTATTGGTGGTCAGTGTGCTGGGTTTTGCCGTGGTCGGGAGTAATATTTCATCCGGTAATCAAAGTACCCGTTTGCAGGCAGCAGCTCGAGATATAGCCTCGGCTTTGCGTTATGCGCATGGTCAGGCATTGGTGACTCGAAAACCCGTGAGCGTGTCGGTCAATCTGGACGAAAATAGTTATCGCATTAGTAATAAGGATAAAGTCTATTTTATGGATGAAAAAATTGAGATTTCAGTGGTGGTGGCTGAAGAAGAAATGGAAGAAGGCAAGGAAGCCAGTATTCGGTTTTTTGCCGATGGTTCGGCCACAGGTGGTCGCATCACGCTGGAGTGGGGTAAGCAATTACGCCGCATCGATGTCAATTGGATAACCGGCGCAGTAGCGATTAGTGATGAAGCCGCATAAAGGCTTTTCGTTGTTGGAAATCCTGGTGGCATTTTCCATTATGGCGGTGGCGCTAACGATTGTATTGCGAATTTTTGGTTCCGGCGTCAACGCCGCAGTGGTGTCGGAAGAATACAGCATAGCGGTGCAGATCGCTGAATCGTTGATGGCCCGAGTGGGTGTGGAAACTCCATTGGAAGCCGGAGAAATGAGTGGTGTGGAAGCCGATCTTTATGAATGGCAGGTCAGGATTAGCCCCGTTATCACGCCACAAGCCCCGTTGCAAAAATTTAAATCTCAGCAAGAAGACACTGAAAATACGCCATCGATACAGTTATTCAATGTCAGGGTTCAGGTGGTTTGGGGAGATGAAGAGATCAAGCAACGCTCGCTGGTTTTGAATAGCTTGAAATTGGCGCAACAGGTTGAAGCGGAAGCCGAGTTGTGAAGAGCACACAGTCTATCAGGCTAAAAGCCGCCAAAGGATTTACCTTAATCGAAGTATTGATAGCCATGACACTGTTAGGTGTGATGGTGGTGTTGCTGTTCAGCAGTTTGAGAATCGCTGCAGAGAGTTGGGAAGCTGGCGAAACCAAGACTGCGCAGGTAAATCAAAAAGCCGTGGTTTATCAGTTCTTTAAACGCCACTTAAGTTCCATACGCCCGTTGCCCATGCTGGAAAATGAAGCCGTGGACTTGGAAAATGAATCTCTGCAAGCTTTTGCCGGTTATCCGCAAAGTTTGCGCTTTGCGGGAGCTTTGCCAGCCAGTTCGGCGCGTAAGGGGGTGCAGATTTTCAGGGTTTTTCCTGATCCGAATAAAACGTCGACCTTGTTGGTCAGTTTGATGCCTTATCGGCAAACGGAAGGCCAACCTGTCGAAGAGCCGCCAGTGGTTTTATTGGAAGGGGTAGCCGAATTAAAGTTCTCCTATTTCGGCAAAACTGAAGATGCGGCTGAAGATTTGTGGTTGGATGAATGGATACAAGCCGACCGATTACCCCGATTGATTAAAATCTCAATTGTGCTTGACGATAAAAGTTTTTGGCCGGACATGGTGTTCTCTCCCAAAATCACCGCATTGCCGAGTGTCGAATCGGTGGCAGATGATGAAGCCGCTCCGGAAAATGATGCCGAAACCCAGTAATCTAACAAACCTAAATCATCGGCAAGCTGGGGTTGCGCTGGTGATTGTGATTTGGATTTTGAGTCTGCTGACATTGATGGCCGGTAGTTTCGCCATGAGCATGCGCCGAGAAAGTAGTGTCAGCATGGCAATTATCGATAGTGCCAAAGCACTGGCGATGGCAGAAAGCGGTATCATATTGGCGGAATATAACTTAAGCCAGCCGGATGCAGAGCAACGTTGGGTGGCAGATGGTTCGATTTACGAGATGATTCGGCCCAATGGTGTGATACGTGTTCGGGTGTTTTCCGAATCGGGTAAGGTCGACATCAATGCCAGCACTGAAACCCAATTGATGGCGGTCGTGTCTGCCGTGACGGACGATAGTTGGGAGCAACAACGCTTGGTCAACGCCATTCTGGATTGGCGTGATGCGGATGATGACACACGTACCTTGGGTGCGGAACGCAAACAATACCAACAGGCCAGATTAGCTTATGAGCCCAGCAATAATGCCTTTCAAAGTCTGGAAGAATTGCAATTGGTATTGGGAATGAACGAAGTCATTTATAATACCTTACAGCCTTGGTTGACTATTTACTCAGGTGAAGCCGAAGTGAATCAAGATCAGGCAGCACCGGAATTACTGAGCGTATTGGCCAAAGATATGGAGCGACGCCACATCAGTGATGAGGCGCTGCAAAAGCGACTGAATGCACGCAACGAAGACGGGCAAGACAGTCAGGATGACGAAGAAACCGATAATAGCGATGCGGCCTTTGTCAGTGAAAATCAAACCTACACTATTATTGCAGAAGTAAAAATTGAGGATGAAGCCACCGCAGGTCTTGAGGTTGTAGTGAAATATCAAGAGAATGAAAGTGGCTCACCTTTTGAAATTCTGGATTTAAAACAATATCTACAAGGCCTGTCGTTATTTGATGGTGCAATGGATCACCTGGTAATTACTGTTCAAGATGAATTTAGATACGACGATAGCCATTGATCTGAAAGGTTTCTTTCGGTGGTGGGGTAAGGAATTGGCTTTTCTGGTGCCAAAATCTTTGCGCCAGCGCTTTCGTGATCACTATGGACGCCTGATTTTTACGCCTGTAACTGAAGGTTTTGAGGCTGCATTTTTCGATGACGACGGCAATCTCATTACAAAGCAAAACCTGGAAGCCACGGGCTCCCATAGCTTTCAAAGCTTAAAATCCCAACATCCCGGCATCGAAAAGGCCGAAATTCTATTGCGTCTGGCCAAGCACCAAGCCTTGTACAAATTAATTTATTTGCCCGGTGCTGCCCAAGAAAATCTGCAACAGGTAGTAGGCTTTGAGCTGGATCGCTATACCCCCTTCAAAGCCGATCAGGTTTACTACACCACAGTATTGCAAGGAAAAACCGAACAGGGGCAACTCAAGGTTTTATTGATTGTGGTGCCAAAACCGATTCTGGATCAGCAACTTACATCCCTGGAAAAACTGGGCGTACAACCGCATAAAATCGACTATGAAGCTGTGTTGGCAGATTTTCCGGAACTCGATGACAGCTATAACTTATTACCCGAGCGCTATCAGCAGCGTAGCAGCGCTTTAAGTCAGTATTTATCCTGGCTGGTGGGAAGTCTTGCCTTGACACTGGCTTTGGCTGCGATGATTTGGCCTGTCTGGCTGGAAGGTCAGGCGGTGGATACGCTCAAAGCCCGTATTCAACAACTAGAAAAGCAAACCCGGGTGGTTGACAATCAACAGGGTGAAATCGATGCCTTAAGGGCTGAAACGCAAAAACTGATCGATAATAAAGCGCAAGCACCCTCCATATTGGCGGCATTGAACGAACTCAGTTTGGTGTTGAAGGAAGATACCTGGCTGACGCATTTACAATTTAACGATAAACGCATGCAGATTCAGGGCCAATCTCCAGCCGCTTCGGCCCTGATAGGCTTATTGGAAAGTTCCGAGTATTTCAGCAATGTCAGTTTTGTTTCCCCATTGACCCAAGATAAAACCACCGGACGTGAGCGTTTTCAAATCAGCATGGATGTCAGCACCCCGATCGAAAAACCGGAAGCTGAAGAACCGGAAGACACGGATACTGAAGAAGCTGAAGATACTGAAGATGCAGCCGATACTGCCGATGCGGATACTCAAGCTGATAGCGAAGACACGTCGGGCGATGAAGCGGATTCTGATGAAGCATCTAAAAAGGCCGTAAAACATGAGTAACCCCCGTACCCAGCGTTGGCTGGCTGTTGGCTTATTATTGCTGGTCATAGCAACCGTGGTTTTTGTCGTGATACTGCCTTTGGTTAACATGGGGATGGCCTACCATGAAGAAAAGAATGACCTGCTGTTTCGCTTGCAGCGTCAGCAAACCATAGCCGGGCGCCAACAGCTGGTTTCAGAGGCACTTGAAACCATCAAACAGCAATTTCAGGAACAGGGCTACTTTAGTACCAGTAGTACGGAAGCCTTGGTTTCTGCTGAATTGCAAAACATCGTTAAAACGGCAGTGTCCGATGCTGGTGGCCAACTCACCAGTACTCAGGGTTTGCCGGGTGTTCAACAAAACGGTTTTTTCCGGATCGCCGTCAAGGTCAGAATGACAGGCACCATAGAAGCATTGGTAAGTGTCCTGAATACTATTGAATCGGCTGTGCCCATTTTGGTGGTCGATCAATTGGATATTAATCCGGTGCGCGGGGTACGAAACACTAAAACCCGCCAAATCGAGCCCAGTGATCAGTTGAATGTCAGTTTTCAGGTGGTCAGTTTTATGCGGAGTCAAACACCATGAACAGCCGTTTTTTGAGATGGCAGCTTGGGGTTGTTACTCTATTGATACTGATATTGCTTATGGAATGGGGGTATTCGATCCATAGCAACAAAGCACTTCAAGAGTTGCTGGACAAGACGATTGAGACTGAATACCAGGCGGACGAGTTGCCGGAACTGGAATTGAGCAAGCAAACGGCAGAAAGTTTTGCCCCAATCCACGAAAAACCATTATTTATTGAAGGCCGCAAACCGCTACCAGAAAAAGCACCGGATGCTCCGGTTAGCACTGAAACCAGTCAGCTCGAAGAATGGCTGTTGATTGGTATCTATAACAATAAAAGCAAACTTAAAGTGGCTTTATTCCGTAAGCAAAATGAAGCCAAAAAGTTTTTGAAATTAAATCAGAATCAAATGATTTCGGGCTGGCAGCTCAAAGAAATTCAAGCCGACCGTGTGGTGTTGGAACAAGGCGGTCAGGAAAAATCCGTGATGCTGCTTAAACCCAGACAACAAATAAAGACCCCGGTTACACCGGCAAAACCGGCTACTCCAGCGGGGCATGCAGGACAACCGCAAAGACAGGTGCCACCTGCTAAGGCCGCCAGCCCGGCTAATTCGGTTACTCCGCCGCCTGTCGAACCGATTAATAACACCTCTCCAGAGAATGACAGCGATGAAAGTTAAAATCAGCAAAGCTCCGCGTGAATTCATGCCTTGTAAACCTAAACAGGTCTTCAAAGCATTGGCGCTGACCTTGAGCGTGACCAGTTGTGAATATATTGGTCCGCAATTACATGAGAAAATGCCATTGCCACAACCCGCGCCGATCAGTGATGCGCAATTTGCTCAACCCGATGCAACTCAAGCAAATGCTGATGCAGCCAAAAACAAGACGGCTCAGGTCGAGTTATTTTCTGATTACGAAAACAGTTTCAACAGTGTTGCCAGCCAACGTAAATGGCCTAAAACGGATGGAAAAGGTGAGTACAGCCTGAATTTTGATGACGCCGATTTGGGGGAAGTTTGCAAGGTTATCCTGAGTGATATCCTGGGCAGAAATTACACCATCAGTCCGCAAGTCAGTGGCAAAGTGACGCTACAAACCACCAAGCCTTTAAGCAAAAGTGAGTTGATGCCCACGCTGGAAATGTTGCTCAGCATCAACAATGCCGGGATAGTTGAGCAAGAAGGTATGTACTTGATTAAACCTGCTAACGAAGCGGTTTACAACACTTCGATCAAAACCATAGGTAGTAGCGCGTTGCCGTCCGGTTATCAAACTCAGGTAATACCGGTGCACAACGCTTCTGCGGCTGATCTAGCCGAGATTTTGAAGCCTTTGATGCCGGAAAAAGCCCAAGTCAATGCAGATACAAAAAGAAATATTCTTCTGGTTTCAGGTTCAGGTAGCGAGTTAAGTCGGATTATAGATGTCGTCAACACCTTCGACGTCGATATCATGCGCGGTAGATCTTTCGGCTTGTTTACCCCGGCGCATGTCGACGCGGCAAAAATTATCGACGAGTTGGATCAGATCTTTAACGATAAGTCGACGGGCTCGAAAACCTCGACTGACAAATCTTCTGGTGATAAATCCGCTGGCGAAAAGTCAACAGATCCCAACAGCTTCTTCCGTTTCATTGAAATTGAACGTTTGAATGCGATTTTGGCGATTACTCACAACGCCAAGTATTTGCATGATATTGAAAGCTGGGTATTGCGACTGGATAAAACCAGTAGTGAAGCCGCGGGAGGTGTGAATGTTTACCGCGCTCAACATGTGGATGCTGTGGATTTGGCCGATACCTTGGGCAGCATTTTTGGCAGTGGCGGTTCATCCGGTTCCCGCTCGGCCTCGATCGCATCGGGGCGCAGATCGACATCTGCCAGCAACAAGAAAAAATCCAGCGATTCGAAAGATTCACTTTCTGATAGAACCTTGAGCGATAGAACTCAGAATACCCGGAATAACAGCTTGGGTGGCTCTAGTGTTGGTGGTGGCGAAGCCATGATGCCGAATGTGAAGATTATTGCCGATGAAGGCAATAATGCCTTGATCGTGGTGGCCAACTCGGAAGAATGGTCAAAAATCCAACGGGTTATCAAACAGCTTGATGTGCTACCGTTGCAGGTATTGATTGATGCAACGATTGTGGAAGTGACCCTGAAAGATGACCTGCAATACGGTATCCAGTGGTATTTCATGCATGAAAATGGCGGTACCAATGAGATTTCCGGCGGCAGTGTGCGCCCCAACATTAGTTTGGGCGATATCGGTAAAGGAGTGGCTAGTGGGGGGTTGACTTATCTGTTTTCCAGTAATTCAGGCGATATCAAGGCCTTGCTGCAAGCCAATGCCACTAAAAACAATATCAATGTGATTTCCTCGCCATCGTTGATGGTGTTAAACAATCAGGAAGCCTCCATCAAAGTGGGTGATACGGTGCCAACCTTGACATCTAGTACCACAAATACCAGTAGCTCCACAGATAACGGTTCCAATGTCACCAGTCAGATAACCCCAGTGGATACCGGTATCAATTTATCCATCAAGCCTAGGGTCAATTCCGGCGGTTTGGTATTGATGGATATTCTGCAAACCGCTAACCAAGCCATCAAAAATGATACTAGCGAAATTGATTCGCCTATCATTCAGAAACGAGAAATTGAAAGCAGCGTGGCGATCCAAAGCGGGGAAACCATAGTGTTGGGTGGTTTGATTAAAGAGGACAATACCAATAACAAATCCGGGGTGCCGGTGTTGCACGAAATCCCCTGGATAGGTTCATTGTTTGGCGGCACGACCCGTAATAAGGACAGAAGCGAACTGGTGGTGTTGATTACCCCGCGGGTCGTCGGCAGTCGTCAGGATGCACAATCGATTACCGATGAGTTCAGACGTAAACTGTCTTCGATTTACGATGTGCCTCCGGTTGTTGAAGTCTATTCTGAACCGGTGAATTGAACATTCCGTCTGGCGCGGAGCCCAAAAATCAAAATACTGGGCTTTATCGCCATTCAGCTCAACTTACCCTGTTATGATGTCTTCCAGCAAGTAGGAACTAGCCTTGATGGAATCGAGGATTCGAAGGCCAACAGCCTTTCATTTGCCGAAGTTAGTTTGATGATGGATGGCCGACGTCCTCGATTCCGCTGGCGCTGCATCGAGGCTACTTCAGACCAGACACAGTTGTGAAATAATAACCGCTGTCAGGCAGCATCAATTACACTACGGACACTACGGACACTACGGACACTACGGACACTAAGGCTGAATTGCGACAATTCGCAATTGGCCGATAAGGTTTGATGCTTGGAAATTCAATCAAGCATGGCTGCAACCCTTACGATGATTTCATCGGGTTGTGAAATTATGTCCAGTCCAAAAATCCAAATAGTCGGAAAAGCTTAAGCTTTTATGGCTCGTAATACATTGCCGTAATAGAGTTCTTTACCGGTGCTGGTTTTCATCCACAATTCGCTATATAGGGTATTGGTGGGTTTGAAATACTGGTGTGCCAAGCGTTTTATGTCAGTCAAACTGACGCTGGGTGAATAAGTATTCAGGATCAAAAAACCGTTCCTGGCTAATAAAGCTTGCGCATTTGCTACCAGGGATTCTAACTGATGCTCGAGTTTCCATTGTTCGCCTTTTGCACCCAGACCCCAGGCAGGCGGATCCATCTGTATGCCATGGTAGGATTTTCCACGTTTGAGTTCGCGTTCGACAAATTTCAGCGCATCTTCCCGTACCCATTTAATATCGCTTAGGCCGCTGTTTTCCATATTGACGTGCGCCCAGGTCAGCAATTGTTTAACCGAATCAACATGCAATGTTTCCGCACCGGTTTGCCGGGCGATGCAGGAGACCGCTCCTGTATAAGCGAACAAATTCAGAAATCGGCCATCGCGAGTTAGATGTTCGGAAATAAAATCCCAATTGCAGCGTTGTTCTGGAAACAGCCCCAGATGTTTATAGCGAGTCAGTTCTAGCTGGAAATGTAAATCACGGTAACGAATTGTCCAGCGCTTAGGGGCATCAGGTTTCAGGCTCTGCCACATACCGCTTTGTTTGCCGGTCTCGATGAACTCCCAATGGGCCAGAGTTCGCCATGCCTGTGCAGTGTCGCCGGGTTTGAAATAAGCTTGAAGTTCAGGGCGGATGGTGATGATATCGCCCCAGCGTTCCAGTTTTTTGCCGTCACCTGCATCCAGCAGTTCGTAATCGTCCCAACCGGCGCTGTATATGCGTGGATTCATGCTGGCCCTTGGATTGGCAATCAAAAAGGGAGCAAACGGCGGGCATTCAAATCCGCCGTTTGCAGTCTGGCTGGATTAAGCTCGAGATTTTAAAACAGCTACAGCAGGCAGTTCCTTACCTTCCAGGAATTCCAGGAATGCCCCGCCACCGGTTGAGGTATAGGAAACTTTGTCGGCAATTCCGTATTTATCAATCGCTGCCAGCGTATCACCACCGCCTGCAATCGAAAAAGCCGGGCTGGAAGCTATGGCCATGGACATAGCTTTGGTACCTTCGCCGAATTGGTCGATTTCGAAGACGCCGACCGGGCCATTCCAGACGATGGTGCCCGCTTTGGCCAAAATTTCGGCGTATTGTTTGGCGGTTTCCGGTCCAATATCCAGAATCAGATCATCTTCGGCGACATCGGCGACGTTTTTAACCGTTGCTGCAGCGGTTTCAGAAAACTCTTTGGCACAGACGACATCGACAGGCACAGGAATGTCTGCACCGCGTTGTTTGGCCGCTGCCATTAAACGTTTGGCTTCGTCTAGCAGATCTGCTTCATAAAGCGATTTGCCGACGCCATAACCCGCTGCGGCGATAAAGGTATTGGCAATACCACCACCTACAATCAACTGATCGACTTTGCTGGACAAGGATTCCAAAACAGTCAATTTGGTTGAAACCTTGGAGCCGCCGACAATAGCTACTAACGGTTTTTGTGGGGTTTCCAGGGCTTTACCCAAAGCATCCAGTTCGGCAGCCAAAAGTGGGCCAGCGCAAGCAATTGCGGCATGTTCGGCAACGGCGTGTGTGGAGGCTTCCGCACGGTGCGCGGTGCCAAAGGCATCCATGACGAAAATATCGCACAAAGCTGCCATTTTTTGGCCCAATTCAGCACTGTTTTTCTTTTCGCCTTTGTTAAAACGCACGTTTTCACATAACACAACTTCGCCGCGTTTGACTTCAACGCCATCCAGCCAGTCTTTAACCAGTCTTACCGGTTGGCCGAGTAATTGGCTAAAACGTTCGGCGACTGGCTTTAAACTGGAAGCTTCGTCATATTCGCCTTCGGTAGGGCGGCCCAGGTGCGACATTAAAATCACTGCCGCACCACCGGCTAATGCCGCTTCCACAGTCGGAACACTGGCTTGTATGCGCAAATCGCTGGTGACTTTGCCGTCTTTGACGGGTACGTTTAAATCCTGGCGGATCAACACACGTTTGCCAGCCAAATCCAGATCGACCATTCTTTTAATAGACATAAACTCTCCTCAGGGTGAAAAAACTGCAACATTATAAGGTGTAATCAGTCCGCTATCCTGATTAAAACACTGCTACTCATTGGTGCATGGTCTATAGTAGATGCCATTCAGAATTACCTTTGATCATGCTTATGAGCCAGTCGATCATTACCATTATGCTTGCGTTGCTGCTGACTTTTAGAATAAGTCATGCGGCTGATGAGCCCAGTCATGTCGAAGAAATTCAGGTTTTGATCGATGTTTCCGGTAGCATGAAACAAAACGACCCGCAGAATTTGCGAGTCGATGCGGTTCAGCTGCTGATCAATTTGTTACCGGACCATGCCAAAGTATCGCTATGGTTGTTTTCCGAGAACACCAAGCTGTTGATCGAGACTGATGCCGTTGATGCGGAATGGCGCAGAAAAGCAGTCAAAGCCACATTGGCTATTCATTCACGCGGCATATACACGCATATCGAAGAGGCAATTCAAACGGCGCTGAAAGATGGTTTTACTAGCGCAGGTGGCAAAAATCTGATTTTACTGACCGATGGTATGGTGGATATTTCCAAGGACATTATGGTCAGCGCCGATTCCAGGGAGCGAATATTGAGTGAATGGATACCTCGATTGAGTCAACAGCAAATCAAGGTGCAAACCATAGCCTTATCAGATCAAGCCGATAAAGAATTATTGGAAAAACTGGCATTTGATACCGGTGGTTGGTCGGAGATTGCGACTTCTGCGGATCAATTACAACGTCTGTTTTTAAAAACCTCGCAAAAAGTGGCTCCCAAAGACACTTTGCCTTTAAACAACAATCAATTTAGCATCGATGCCAGCATTCAGGAGTTTTCCGTGTTGGTGTTCAAAAGCGCTGGCGGGTCGGCTACTCGTTTGGTAACGCCGGATCAGCAAAAAATTGACAAGAACAGTGCTTTAACCGGATTGTCCTGGCTTGAGGCGACGAATTACGATTTGATCACCGTTAAGCAGCCCAAACCGGGTAATTGGCAAATTGAAGCTGCCATCGATCCGGATAATCAGGTCATGATATTGACCGATCTGAAATTGCAGTTGGCGGATATTCCGCAACGATTAGCGGATAAACAAGCTTTAATGCTCAAGCTGCACTTTACAGAGAAAGGTGCTTTGGTGACGCGAGCAGATTTTTTAGGACTGGTTCATTTGAGCTTGGCGATAGACGATAAGCAAGCTATCAATATTCCCGCAAGTTCGACAGAGGCGGGGCATTTCAGTTTATCGGTCAACGACTTGTCCGTTGGTAAGCACAAACTGACTATCTTGGCGGACAGTAAAACCTTCAAACGCGAAATCAGTCGGGATGTTGAGGTGGTCTCCAGCACGATTCGAGTGGAAAAGTTGATTGATGCTGCAAACCGTCAGGTTGTACTGAAATTTCAGCCAGATATTGCGGCACTGGATATAGCATCGCTTGGTATTGATGCGGTGATCACTAAACCTAATCACCCCCCGGAATCGCACCGAGTTGAGCAAAATAATGGCGAATGGCTTTTAAAACTGGATGCTTTAGCGCCAGGCGATTCAATGTTGCTCAATTTTCATGTCACCGCTAAAACCCTGGATGGTCATACGGCAACGCCTGAAATTTTGCCTATCACTATAGATGACAGTGTGTTTGCTAGCCCTCAATCACCTGTTTCGATAGAGCCTCCGGCTGTGCATGCTGATGCAAAGCCTGTAGAGCAGCATCAAGCTGCTGAACAGCCAGTCGAGGTTGCTCATCCGGAAACAGAAAATCAGTGGGGTATCACGATTGCGATTTTATTGGTCGTCAACCTATTGCTGGGGGGGCTCGGCTTCATGGCTTACAAAATGATCCAAAATGCCAACACCAAAAAACAACAACAATTACTTGAGAGATTAGGATGAATACAGTCGATACCACGCTGGTGATCTTAATGGCCGAAATATGCATTTTTTTGCTGGTGATAGCGGTGGGAACATTGTTTTTTTTTCGGCACCGACGTAACAAGGAACTGAACACAATTAACCAGTTCATCGATCAACTTGAAGAACAGGCTATATTCAAAAACAAGCCTTTGGATCATTTGTTGACTGTAGCTTGTGGTCTGGATCGCAAGACCGTGGAAGCGACTTTGGAGCAGGTTAGTGAATCCGAGCGGGCTTTGTTGCAAAACGTAATCCAGCTGCTTTTACAAAGGGAAATGGGACTGCTGGGGGAGATTGATAAAAATATCGGTCGCTTGTCAGAGCCTTATTGTCAGATATTGGGTGAAATGGCTACCCATCATACTGTTGCCGCGGAAAGTTCGGATGACGATCTCAAAAAGATCAATGAACAATTGGTGCGGCAGTTGGACGTGGCTTTGCAAACCATAGATGAAATCACTGCTGAATATACGCGTGCTTTCAGCGGTAATCAGACAGCATTGGAGTTGGAAAATAGCGGCAAAAAAATGCAACAGATTTTTCAGCTGGCTGAAAGGAATATCAGACAAGCAATGAATCATCATGGAGGCTCCCAATGACCCCTATAGTCTGGGTCAATATTCTGTGGGCAGGTTTTGTTTTGATGCTGATCTTGATTGTATTAATCCTCTTCTGGCGAAAAAAGCAGCAACGACATATCGAATTCGAGCGATTGCTGGAGGATGTGAAAGATAGGCAGGCATCTCGTTCTGCAAGTTTGTCTCGGCGTTTGGTAGAAAAATTCAAAACGGATGCGCTGGCGGCGCAAGCGTTGAGTGAAGATTTAATTACGGCGGAAAAGCGCTTCTTACAACAGTTTATCGAGCAGCAATTGCAACAAAAATCCGTGGAAAATATCTATGAGCAGCTTTGTGATTTATTGGATAGTTACTTGCTTGCCATGCCAAATCAAGGCGGTGTTTCAGAAAAACTGCCGGAACAATCGGTTGATCAGAATGGCTTAGCGGATGAGCCAAGCGATTCTGAAAGTGCTGAAGATGAAGCTATTTTACCGGATGATGCATGGGGTAATATTGATGATTGATAGGATCTATTCAAAATCGAATCCAGCTTGCTGCCAAGCGTGAGCGCCGCCAGCAAGATTGTACAAATTATCATAACCCAGCTCATGCAGTGATCTGGCCGCAGCATTCCCCATCGGGCCTCCTTCGCAATAAATATAAATTGCAGTTTTCTTATCGCTTGGCAATTTATCCAGGTTTTTTTCTATGTCATTAAAAGGAATAAAGGCATCAGTGCCTTTGATGTGATGCTGCTCGGGAATATGCACATCTAGCAAAAATACATTTTGTTGCTGAAGGATGCTGTGTAATTCTGTGGCTGTAATGACTTTTAAATAGTCAGGCTGCTGAAACATACAGCCGGTAACGAAGAAGAAAGCGAAAATGGCGTGGTGAATTTTCATGAGAGCCGTATTGGTTGCTAAAAGTGGATGTAAATAATCTTGTTAAGTGCTTATGCGGTGATTTGTAGCATAACTAAGGTTTATGCATATTCAAAGACAGTCACGGCAGTAAAATAACACGCAACACGTCAGATAAGATTGCTATAAAGCCGATAGCTCAGTATAATGCACGAATTGTTGGCTACTTGCGGTCAATAACAAGCAACAAAAGCCCAGGTAGCTCAGTCGGTAGAGCAGAGGACTGAAAATCCTCGTGTCGACAGTTCGATTCTGTCCCTGGGCACCATGCTTACCCGGTTTTTTAAAAGAGCCCCGTTTGGGGTTTTTTTGTTTTTTGGGCTTTATGCCTTGGGTTAATGAATAGTTATGGAAGAGCCTGAGGCTCTTTTTTTTTGGGTTTAAAAAGGTGATGTGCGGATGAAACAGGCTCCAGAGCATTTGGTGAATTTGATAGAACCGATAGTCGAAGGCTTGGGCTACGAATGTGTGGGCATAGAATACAACCCTCACCCTACGCATGGCATGTTGCGCATTTATATCGATAGTGAAAACGGTATTTTGCTGGATGATTGCACCAAAGTCAGTCATCAGCTCAGCGGGATGCTGGATGTGGAAGATCCGATTCAAGGCGAATATCAATTAGAAGTTTCATCCCCAGGTGCGGACAGGCCTTTTTTCAAAATCAGCCAGTTTGAAAAATTCATCGGCAGTACGGTGCTGGTCAATTTGTTTAAACCCATAGACAAACGCAGAAAACTAACCGGTCTGATTCAGGCCGTTGACGGTGACGATTTGATGTTGCAGGAAGGTGAACAAGTGTTGAAAGTTCCATTTCAGGCAATGAGCAAGGCACGCTTAGTGCCTGAATATTTACTCAAAAAAGGAGGACGTAGTGGCAAATAAAGAAATTTTATTGGTGGCAGATGTTTTTGCCAATGAAAAAGAAATCAGCAAGGAGATTATTTTTCAGGCCATCGAATCCGCTCTCGAAGCGGCGACCATCAAACGCTACGAACAACCTATCAAAGCCAGGGTTTCCATCAATCGTCATGAAGGCGACTATAAAACCTACCGTCGCTGGTTGGTGGTCGAAGCCAATCCAGAGATCAATGGTGATGTTGAATTTCCAAGTTGGCAAACGCTGCTGGAAGTGGCGCAAATCGATAATCCCGATATTCAAGTGGGCGACTATATCGAGGAAGAAATTGATTCCGTAGAATTTTGCCGCATCGCTGCGCAAACCGCCAAGCAGGTCATCATTCAGAAAGTTCGTGAAGCCGAACGTAAAAAAATCGTTGAAGCCTATCAAGATCGCGTGGGTGAGTTAATCACCGGCGTGGTTAAACGCCTGGAGAAAGGCAGTGTATATCTTGATTTGGGCGGACATGTGGAAGCCTACATTGCCCGCGAAGACATGATTTACAAAGAGCCCATCCGCATGGGTGATCGAGTACGTGGCTATTTGAAAGCCGTTCGTTCCGAGCCACGTGGGCCGCAATTATTTGTCAGCCGTAATGCACCTGAACTTTTGATTGCGCTGTTCCGTCTGGAAGTGCCTGAAGTAGGCGAAGGTTTGATCGATATTATCGCGGCGGCTCGCGATCCGGGATCACGTGCAAAAATTGCCGTCAAAGCCAACGATCCAAGACTGGATCCGGTTGGCGCCTGTGTGGGTATGCGCGGATCGCGTGTGCAGGCTATTTCCAATGAATTGGCTGGTGAGCGGGTCGATATTATCTTGTGGAACCCAAACGAGGCCCAGTTTGTGATTAATGCCATGTCGCCTGCTGAAATACAGTCTATCGTGGTGGATGAAGATAAGCACAGCATGGATATTGCCGTAACGCCAGACAGTCTTTCGCAAGCCATCGGTCGCGGTGGTCAAAACGTACGACTGGCCTCTGAGCTGACCGGTTGGGAATTAAATATCCTGGATGCTTCCCAAGCGGATAAAAATCAGGATGCCACTGTTGCAAAAGCCAAACAAGAGTTTATGGAGCTTTTGGATGTCGATGAGGAGATCGCCGATGTGTTGGTGGAAGTGGGATTGAGCAATATCGAAGAAATTGCCTACATTCCAGTCGATGAGATGCTGGAAATCGAAGGCTTTGACGAAGAACTGGTCGAAGCTTTACGCACTCGGGCCAAAGATGCCCTGTTGATCAAAGCAATTGCTTCCGAGGAAAAAATCGAAACGTCTGAACCTAGCGAAGAGCTATTGGCTTTAGAAGGTATGGATGACGCACTGGCGCATGAACTGGCGGCTAAAGGTATTGTCAGTCTGGATGATCTGGCAGAGCAATCGATAGATGACATTATCGATTTTAGCGGCATGAATGAAGAACGCGCCGGTAAACTAATTATGAAAGCCCGCGAATCTTGGTTTGCAGAGGACAAGGGTTAAGGCAGAGGAACACACTATGAACGATAAAACAGTACAGTCATTGGCAGAGGTTGTCGGCATTCCCTTGGATCGGTTTCTGGAGCAACTCAAAGAAGCGGGCTTAAGTGCTATGGCACCTGATGACCTGATCAGCGATGAAGAAAAAGTTAAATTGCTGGCCCATCTGCGCAAACGCCATGGTAAGGCTGACGCCGATCAGGAAGGTGAGAGCCCTAAACGTATCACCTTAAAACGCAGTACCAAGACCGAGCTCAGACAGTCGTCTGCGCCTGGAACTGGCGCCAAAACAGTGAGTGTTGAGGTACGCAAACAAAAAACCTACATCAAGCGCAGTGAAGCGGTAGTGACTGACGATCAGCGCGAAGCCGCACGTGCTAAACAAGCGCTGGCTGAACTGGAAAGGCAGAAGCAATTGCAGGCAGCTGAAGAAGAAAAACGCCGTCAGCATGAATTACAGCTCAAAGCTGAAGCTGAAAAGCTCAAGGCTGAAGCTGAAGCTGAAACTGAGGCGGCAAAAGCCCTGGAAACGCAGCCAGTAGTTGAAGCGGAGACCGCAGAACCTCAGCAAACGATTGAACAGCCTGTTGCAGTAGTCGAAGTGGTGTCTCCAGTTGATGAAATAACTGCTGAAGTAGCTGAAATTAAACAGCCCGCCCAGACTGAGGAAGAATTGCTGGAGTTGGAAAAAAAACAGCGTTTGGAAGCAGCCGTTGAGCGCAATGCTGAAAAAGTTAGAAAAGCAGCTGAAGCAAAACAACAAACACTGCACAAGAAAAAGCAAGAATTCAAACCCAATCGAAATGCTGCGCCAGCCGCTGCGCCCGCAGCCGCTGCCAAGCCTAGTAATGATGCCCCCGCCAGAGGTAAAGGTAAAAAAGGCAAGCCAGGTCGTCGGGAAAAACCCGAATTTGAAATTGAATTACAAACCGTCAAACACAAATTTGAGAAACCGGTAGTGCCAACCGTGCACGAGGTCACCATCCCTGAAAGCATCATCGTTTCTGACCTGGCTGCCAAAATGAACATCAAGGCAGCAGAAGTCATCAAGCATTTGATGAAGTTGGGCATTATGACCACCATCAATCAGGCCATCGATCAGGAAACTGCGGCAATTCTGGTGGAAGAAATGGGGCATACCCCCATTATGCAAAGTGAAGATGACTTTGAGCATGAAATGCTGGCTGAAGTCATGGGCGAAAGCGAAGATCGGAAATTGCAGCCCAGAGCGCCTATCGTTACCATCATGGGACATGTTGACCATGGTAAGACTTCGTTACTGGACTATATCCGTAAAACCCGAGTGGCTGCCGGTGAGGCCGGTGGTATTACTCAACACATCGGTGCCTATCAGGTTAAAACCGACCATGGATCTGTGACCTTCCTGGATACACCGGGTCATGCGGCATTTACCGCCATGCGTGCACGCGGCGCGGAAGTCACCGATATCGTTATCGTCGTTGTGGCAGCTGATGACGGCGTGATGCCGCAAACCAAGGAAGCGGTTGAACATGCGCGTGCAGCAAATGTGCCTATCATCGTCGCGTTGAATAAAATGGACAAACCGGATGCCAATCCGGATCGCGTCATGCAGGAATTGGCTAATCTGAATGTGGTGCCGGAAGAGTGGGGCGGTGATGTACAGTTCTTGAAAATATCTGCCAAAGTGGGTACTGGTATTGACGAATTGATCGAAGCGCTGATTGTTCAGGCCGAAGTTCTGGAATTAAAAGCACCTGCCAGCGGTATTGCCTCCGGTATTTGTATCGAATCGCGTCTTGACAAAGGCCGTGGCGCGATTGCCACGGTGCTGATCCAAAAAGGTACGCTGAGCAAAGGCGAGTTTGTGTTGTGCGGTCATGAATATGGGCGTATTCGCGCCATGTTTGATGAAAATTCTCATGCCATCAAATCGGCTGGTCCAAGTGCGCCCGTGGAAATTCTCGGTTTGTCAGGAACGCCGGCAGCTGGTGATGAGTTTCTGGTTGTGCAAAATGAACGTATTGCGCGAGAACTGGCTGCACACCGCGAAGAACGTAAAAAAACCACTCGCCAAGCGGCTGCGCAAGCTTCGAAACTGGACGATGTATTCTCCAGAATGGCTGCTGGTGAAACCGCCACCTTGAATGTCGTGATCAAAACTGACGTTCAAGGTAGTTTGGAAGCCTTGCGTGAATCGCTGGTGGGATTGTCTTCCGAGGAAGTGCAAGTCAAATGTATTTATGGTGGTGTCGGCGGTATCAACGAAGGTGACGCTAACCTGGCCTTGGCTTCCAGCGCGATTCTGATCGGTTTCAACGTGCGTGCCGACGCGGTAGCGCGTCGATTGATCGAGGAAAAAGACATCGATCTGCATTACTACAGCATTATCTACGAAGCTATCGATGAAGTGAAACGCGCCATCAACGGTATGCTAGCACCGGAAATTCAGGAAAAAATTGTCGGTCTGGCTGAAGTGCGCGATGTATTCCGTTCACCTAAATTTGGCGCGATTGCGGGCTGTCTGGTGGTCGATGGTTTTGTCAAACGCAATTTGCCAATACGGGTATTGCGTAACAATGTGGTGATTTACGAAGGTCAGCTGGAATCTCTGCGCCGCTTCAAAGACGATGTCAATGAAGTCAAGATGGGTATGGAGTGCGGTATCGGCGTTAAAAACTACAACGATGTCAAAGAAGGCGATCAAATCGAAGTTTATGAACGTGTCGAAGTAAAACGGGAACTTTAATTCATGCCTAAAGAGTTTGGTCGTAGCGAACGAGTTGCTTCGCAGATGCAAAAGGAGCTTGCGTTGATATTACAACGTGAGGTGCGTGATTCCCGCTTGGGATTTATTACCGTCAATGAAGTGGTTTTAACCAAGGATTTGGCGGTAGCTAAGGTTTATGTCACTGTTTTGAATGCAGATCAGGCAGGTAAGCAAGCCAATGTAAAAGCATTAAATGAAATATCGCCGTTTATTCGCCATGAATTAGCCAAGCGTATGCGCTTACGACATATATCCGAACTGCATTTCATATACGATCATTCCTTTGATACTGGCATGCGGGTATCTGAATTATTGCATGAGTTAGAAGGTGTCAAGGATGCCGAAGGTAGCGAAACCACTCAAAAATCATTGCCGGAAGATTGATGGGTAAACGCAAGTCCGGGCTGGATGTTCATGGCATAGTGTTGCTTGATAAACGCTCTGGTGTTTCATCCAACAAGGCGTTACAGGAAGTCAGGCGCTTGTTCAATGCCAACAAGGCGGGGCATACCGGCAGTCTGGATCCATTGGCTACCGGCTTACTGCCGCTGTGTTTTGGCGAGGCCACCAAGGTTTCGGCGTTGATGCTGGATGATGACAAACGTTATCAAGTCACGTTGCGCTTAGGTGTCATGACTGACAGCGGTGATAGCGAAGGAGCTGTAGTGGCGGAAATGCCGTTACCGGATGTTTCCGAAACGGGGTTGCTGAGTTGCTTGCAGCATTTCACCGGTGAAATTGATCAAGTGCCGCCAATGTATTCAGCGCTGAAATATCAGGGCAAAAAACTATATGAGTTAGCCAGAGAAGGCAAAACTGTCGATAGAGCGCCCAGGCGTATCAGTATTTATGAGCTGAAATTACTCGGTTTCGATGCTGAACATATCACGCTGGATGTCAGCTGTTCCAAAGGTACTTATATTCGCTCTTTGGCCGAGGATATTGGTCAGTATTTAGGTAGCTGTGCAACCGTTACAGCATTACGGCGCACCCGGGCTGGTATGTTCCGTCTGGAACAAGCTTATACGCTGGAGCAGTTGCAGAGCATGTCCGAACCCGAATTGTTAAACAGCTTGATAGCTGTCGATACACCCTTGACACAATTACCCGCAATTAGTTTGTCTTTAGAACAGGCCACTAGCATCAATCATGGTCAGCAAATTATTGTGAACGGTCATACCCCGGGGACCGTGCGTATGTATTGCCAACAGACTTTTTTGGGGTTGGGAGAAATCTTAATGAATGATAAACTAGCTCCAAGAAAAATATTCAATCTGCATGATCCGGTCGTCGGATGATGCAGTAAAAATTCATCAGCTCCTGCACCCTATTGTGGGGGCGATGTTTGACCTGCCATCAACCGATGGCTTTATTTATCAATAACTTTAATCGATAGGGATTAAGAATGGCATTAACCGCAGAACAAAAGAAAGCAATCGTTGAAGAATATCGTTTATCGGATACCGATACCGGTTCGACTGAAGTTCAAGTTGCTTTACTCACCGCCAATATCAACCAGTTGACACCGCATTTTGCTGCCAACAAAAAAGACAACCATTCGCGTCGTGGCTTGTTGCGTATGGTTAACCAACGCCGCAAATTGCTGGAGTATCTGAAAAATACAGAGGTTGTTCGCTACCGTTCATTGATTGAGCGTTTAGGTCTGCGTAAATAACGTCTTTTACAAAACGGCGCCTTGTGCGCCGTTTATGCCCTTAGGGTATCTTGCTTTACGGCAATTTTTGAAAACAACCTTTAAACACAAAGGAACCTTATAGTGAATCCTATCAGGAAAGAATTTAAGTACGGCGATCGTCTCGTCACATTAGAAACCGGTGAAATTGCTCGTCAAGCCAATGGCGCGGTGATGATTAATGTCGAAGGCACCTCATTGCTGGTGACTGTAGTTGGCAAAAAAGAGGGTAGTGGTGGCGATTTTTTCCCCTTGACTGTTAACTATCAGGAAAAAGCGTTTGCTGCAGGCAAAATCCCTGGTGGATTTTTTAAACGGGAAGGCAGACCAAGTGAAAACGAGACGCTGATTTCCCGCTTAATCGATCGTCCTATTCGGCCATTGTTCCCTGAAGGTTTCACCAACGAAGTCCAAATCATTGCCACCGTGGTATCGCTGAATCCTGAAGTTGATACCGAAATTCCCGCCTTGTTAGGTGCCTCTGCAGCGCTAGCTGTTTCCGGCTTACCCTTTAATGGACCACTGGGCGCTGCTTGTGTGGGCTATAAAGATGGCGAATATCTGCTGAATCCTTCCCTACCCTTGCTCAAAGAATCGAGATTACAACTGGTCGTAGCCGGTACCCAACAGGCTGTGCTGATGGTTGAATCCGAGGCAGATCTACTGTCTGAGGAAGTGATGTTAGGTGCTGTGTTATTCGGCCATGAACAAATGCAGGTAGCGATTAACGCTATCAATGAATTTGCGGCTGAAGTCGGAACTCCGGCCATTGTCTGGACACCCGCTGAAACCAACACCGGCTTGAAAGCCGCTGTTGCTGCTGAAGCAGAACAAAGCATCAAAGCCGCTTACCAAGTGGCTGAAAAATTGGTCAGACAAGATCAATTGAGTGCTATCCGTAGTGCTGTGGTTGAAAAATTGACTGCCGATGATCAGTACGCCGAAAAAGACATTCGCAATGTTATCGAGCATCTGGAATATGACGTGGTGCGTGGAGCGATTTTGAATGATCGTAAACGTATTGATGGACGTGATTTGACTACGGTCAGACCTATTACCATCAGAACCGGAGTGTTACCAAGAACCCATGGCTCTGCCTTGTTTACCCGGGGTGAAACGCAAGCAATGGTGGTTGCAACATTGGGAACCGAGCGTGATGCACAAGTCATTGATGCCTTGTCGGGTGAATACAAAGATCCATTTATGTTGCATTACAACTTTCCTCCCTACAGCGTCGGTGAAACCGGCTTTGTTGGTTCGCCAAAACGTCGTGAGATTGGTCATGGTCGTTTGGCAAAACGCGGTGTTGCTGCGGTTTTACCAAATATGGCAGAATTTCCTTATGTTATCCGCGTGGTGTCGGAAATTACTGAATCCAACGGTTCCAGTTCCATGGCTTCCGTGTGTGGCAGCAGCTTGGCATTGATGGATGCTGGTGTGCCGATCAAAGCCCCTGTTGCGGGTATTGCCATGGGTTTGATCAAAGAAGGCAATGAATTTGCAGTCTTGTCCGATATCCTGGGTGACGAGGATCACTTGGGCGACATGGATTTCAAAGTGGCCGGTTCCGAAAACGGTGTGACTGCTTTGCAAATGGACATCAAGATCGACGGTATCACGCCTGAGATTATGAAAGTCGCGTTGGAACAAGCCAAGCAAGGTCGTTTACACATCCTGGGCGAAATGAACAAAGCCCTGGGTGCGACCCGCAATGAAATGTCTGACTTTGCGCCACGCATTATTACTATTAAAATCGATCCGAGCAAAATTCGCGAAGTGATCGGTAAAGGCGGTGTCACCATCCGCGCTATTACCGAACAAACCGGTGCCAGCATCGATTTGACTGACGATGGCATCGTCAGCATCGCTTCTGTCGACAAAGCCGCTGGCGAAGAAGCCAAGCGTATGATCGAGGAAATTACTGCAGAAGTTGAAGTAGGTAAAATCTACGAAGGTAAAGTCGTGCGTTTGATGGACTTTGGCGCTTTCGTCACCATTCTGCCAGGCAAGGACGGCTTAGTGCATATTTCGCAAATCTCCGATGAACGCGTCGAAAAAGTCAGCGACAAACTGTCTGAGGGCGATGTAGTTAGAGTTAAAGTATTAGAAATTGATCGTCAAGGTCGAGTGCGTTTAAGCATGAAAGAGATCGATACTGAAAATTGATTTTTAGTCATCAATAAAAAGGGCCGCAAGGCCCTTTTTTTGTGTTTTGCTTAAATAGATTGCTTTGAATGACGATATGTCTCGACCTAAAGCATGGGCCGTTACCTTTTATGTTTTAATGGATTCGACATTTCTATCAAAACCGGTAACGCTTATCTTTTCAATCGGATGTATCAGATTAGGTCGAGACAAATATATTTTATGTGCTGTGGTGATGGTCGCCTTCTTCTTCTGGGGTTGAGTCATCGCTATCGTCTTCGTTGATGTCGTCTGAATCATCGACGTCATCTGTGCCGTCGCCGTCATCGTCCGAGTCTTCATTGTCGGTATTACCGTCATTGTCGTCATCCACGTCCAGTAAGTCTGGCAGACCATCGTTGTCGGTATCGATACTGTCTTTTTCATCCGAATCTAAAATGTTGTCACCATCATCGTCCTCATCGATATCATCCTCAGTGCCGTCGTTGTCGTCGTCAAGATCACGATCATTGTCTTCGCCGTCATTATCATCATCGGTATCGGAAATATCCGGGATGCCGTCATCGTCAGCATCATTATTCAGTAATGCAATTAAGGATGAATTTCCAGTTGCTTCAGTTGAATCATCCACGCCGTCATTGTCTTCATCAAGATCAACATCGTCATCCAGTCCATCGTTATCATCGTCACGGTCTACGATATCTCGGCTACCGTCGTTGTCATCGTCTTTGTCAGATTTGTTGGGTATGCCATCATTGTCATTATCTTTATCGGCTGAGTCTGGTATGCCGTCATTGTCATCATCCGTATCATCTGCATTTTCGACCAGATCCGATAAGCCATCATTGTCGTCATCGATATCGACATCGTCAGCAATACCGTCATTGTCATCATCGAAATCATTGACATCCAGTATGCCATCATTGTCGTCGTCCTTATCGCTTATATCGGGTATACCATCATTATCGTCATCATTGTCTTTGGCGTCTTTCTTGCCGTCACGATCATCATCCTGATTACTACTATTCAGTGCTTCGCCTACATCTGAAATACCATCGTTATCATCGTCAGTATCTACATCATCAGTAAAACCGTCGTTGTCACGATCATCATCTAATGCGTCTTCAATGCCGTCGTTGTCGTCGTCGTTATCATTGAAATCATCATTGTCTTTGATTTTGTCGTTGTCATCATCAGGGTCGGTTTCATCCGGCTTGCCGTCGTTGTCATCATCTTCGTCATCGACATCGGGGGTGCCGTCGTTATCACCATCATTATCTTCACGGTCGAGGGCATCCTCTATGCCATCATTGTCGTCATCAAAATCCTCAGCATCAGGGATGCCGTCGTTATCATCATCCAGGTCATTTTTATCCTTGATGCCATCGTTATCGTCATCTTTGTCTGCAGAATTGGGGATTTTGTCATTGTCATCATCTAGCTCTAGATAAGCTCTAGTGACGGTTGCCGAGTAGGCTGACTCGCTGTAAGTCACTGATGCGAGTGGGATTGCAATAATGGCTGCCAAGGCAAGCAGTGATTTTTTGGGTTTGAAATGTTTCATCGTCGTGGGCCTATAGAGAATTGAGTTTGGAATGTGGGGCTGTAAGAACTGGCTGACATTTTATGCTGAAATAACAATCAAATCCGCGGAGGTATTCACATCGGTTGTGCTTTTCATACGCCCATAGCCCGCTATATACCAATCATATCGGAGATTTAAATAAGTGAATTCCAATACAAAGCCCAATAGTTCAATCGATACAAATCAATGATCGATAGCCACAGTCTCGTATAATCCCAGTATTCTAATCATCCAAGCCCTATTCATGAACACCACCCTGATCCAGATGACCGTATTGATGTTGTGCGGGGCCGGTTGGCGGTTGTTTTCAATGCCGGGTTTGTCTGCGGAGCAAACCCGACTGGCTTTGACCAGTGTGGTGTATTACGTTTTTCTGCCCGCCATGGTTTTGGATGTGCTCTGGAAAGCCGATATTGGCTGGTCGTCTTTTCAATACAGTATGTTAGGCTGCGCCACTATATTATTGGGCACGGTTTTTAGTTGGTTGCTCAGCAAACTATTCAAGTTTAAAAATCCGCAAACCGGGGCGTTCATTTTAGCGGCGGCTTTTCCTAATGTGACGTATCTGGGCTTGCCGGTACTGGAACAGGCTTTTGGTAGTTGGGCGCGTTCGGTAGTGATACAGATTGATTTGTTTGCTGCTGCGCCCATGGTATTTACAGTGGGGATTGCGCTGGCGCGATATTTTGGTACGGACTACGAAGAAAAGCCCAAGTCCTTATTGGGTTACTTTAATACCCCACCTTTCTGGGCGGCTTTTGTGGCGGTGGTGCTTAATCTGAATCATGTCGAGGCACCGGAATGGCTGCTAGGTTTATTGCAAAAACTTTCTGCTGCCGTCGCTCCGTTGATGATTTTTTCTCTTGGTTTGGCATTAAGTTGGAAAGCAATTCGACTGCGTAACTTGCCATATTTATTGCCCATCATATTGCTGAAATTGCTATTGTTTCCCTGGTTTTCCATGCACATTGCCGACGCGGTGCAATTGCGCGATCAATTCAAAGCAGCGGCTGTGATGGATCTGGCTATGCCGAGTATGGTGTTGGGCGTGGTGTTTTGTGATCGTTATCGGCTGGATAGCGCTTTGTATGCGACGGCTGTGACGCTCACAACCGCTCTCAGCTTTTTGAGTTTACCTTTTTGGTTTGACGTTTTATGACAGTAATTGCGGAAATTTTTTCTCAAGGTGAAGAGGTGGTCAGCGGTCAAACCGTAGACACAAATGCTACTTGGCTATCCCAGCATTTGAACGATTTGGGATTGACCGTGAAACGGCATACCGCAGTTGGTGATCAATTGGATGATCTGGTGGCATTAATACGGGAAATTGCGATACGGGCCGATTGTTGCATTTGTACGGGTGGTTTGGGGCCAACGGTGGACGATTTGACTGCTGAAGCCGTTGCCATAGCTTCTGAACAGAACCTGCAATTTGACGAAACCGCTTTCAAACAAATCGAAGCTTATTTTGTCAGAAGGCAGCGTCCCATGCCGGCAATTAATCGCAAACAAGCTTTTTTGCCTCTGCAGTCTGTTCGCATCGATAATCCTGTGGGAACTGCGCCCGGTTTTGCTCTAAAGATTCAGCGCTGCTGGTTTGTGTTTTTGCCCGGCGTACCGTCGGAAATGAAAGCCATGTTTCCTGTCGTGCAACAGCAACTGCAAAGTCGTTTTACCTTGCAGCCGCAGGCTTTGGTGACCTTGCGTAGTGTGGGCATAGGCGAGTCGGCGATTCAACAGCGCTTGCAAAGTCTCAAGTTGCCGGATGAGGTAATGTTGGGATTTCGGGCGGCGATTGATGAAGTGCAGACAAAACTGTTGTTTCCGGCTGATTTTGCTCTCACTCAGCGGCAAGCTTTGGTCACACAGGCAATAGATTTGATAGGTGATGCGGTATTTGCTGTCGATACGCCGGAACAAATCCAGGGTGATTTGCCTACCGTGATTGGCCGCGGCATGCAGGAACGCGGTTTGACCTTATCAGTCATCGAAACTGCCAGCCAGGGTTTGATGGCCGCCAAATGCATCGGTCATGACTGGTTGCGTTTTGTGCAGTTCAGCGCCAACATCGCCATCACCGCCGAGCGTTGGGGGTGTTCCTATTTTCTCGACGATTTGGCCAAAAGCGCTACCGAATTGGCCGCGTATTTACAACAACATCAGGCTATCGATTGGCAGCTGGTGCAGTTATATAGTGGCAGTCTGACCGATAAGGATCAACCCATAGTCCTATATAATGCCCTGCAAACGCCCGAGGCTTTGCATCAAACATCGATGACAGTTGCGGGCAGCGCACAAACCAAACAAAACCAGGCCGCATTAATGGGGCTGGATCTTTTACGACGTACTTTAAATCACTCATGCCTTTAATTCGCTTAACCAACGTATCCATTGCCTTTGGCACCCATGCTTTACTCGATAACGCCGCTTTTCAACTCGATGCCGGAGAGCGGGTAGGTTTGTTAGGTCGCAACGGCGAAGGCAAATCCACGCTGATGAAAATCATCGCCGGTGATATTCATGCCGATCATGGCGAAATTTGGCGGCAACCGGAATTAAGGCTAGCCTGGCTGGAACAATCGCCCAACCTGGATGAAAATGACAGTATTTACGAAGCGGTGGCCGGTGGGTTGGGGGAATTGGGTCGCTTGATCGCCCGCTACCATGAATTATTGACCCACATGGATGGCAGCGAACAATCCTTGCAGGCCCTGGGTGATGTACAGCACAAACTGGAAGCAGACAATGGTTGGGAATTTCAATCCCGGGTCGAAGCGGTGTTGAGCAAGTTGCAATTACCTGCTGATATCAAAATCGGCAGTTTGTCCGGTGGTTGGAAACGCCGGGTGGCTTTGGCGCGAGCGTTGGTGATCGATCCTGAAGTATTGCTGCTGGATGAGCCGACCAACCATCTGGATTTTGAAAGTATCAGCTGGCTGGAAGAGCAATTATTGTCGTTTCAGGGCGCCGTGTTGTTTGTTACCCATGACCGGGCATTTTTACAGAAACTGGCGACTCGAATCATCGATCTGGATCGTGGCCAATTGACCTCCTGGGCTGGCAATTATCAGGATTATCTTCAACGCAAAGCAGCAGCCCTGGAAGATGAATCCAATCAAAATGCCGAGTTTGACAAGAAACTGGCTAAGGAAGAAGTCTGGATCAGACAGGGCATCAAAGCGCGTCGTACCCGCAACGAAGGTCGGGTGAGAGCGCTTAAACGTTTGCGGGCTGAACGTTCCGAGCGCCGCAATACGCAGGGTACGACCAAACTCAGCCTGAACAGCGGTGAAAGCTCAGGCAAAAAAGTGGTAGAAGCCATCGAGGTCAATTTTCAGTATCAGGACAAACCCATCATTCGGGATTTTTCTATACGTATCGAACGCGGTGACAAGATTGGTTTGATCGGTAACAACGGCGCTGGGAAATCTACGTTGCTGAAATTGCTGCTGGGGCAATTGCAACCAACTACCGGCAGTATCGAACTGGGTACCAATCTGCAAATCGCTTATTTTGATCAGTTGCGGGAACAGTTGGACCCGGAATTATCCGTGGCAGACAGCGTCCTGGATGGTGGTGAATTCATCGATTTGCCCGGTGGCAAGCGGCATGTGATGAGCTATCTAGCCGATTTTTTATTCGCCCCGGCTCGCGCCCGTTCGCCAGTCAAAAGTCTCTCCGGTGGGGAAAAAAATCGGCTGCTGCTGGCGCGGTTGTTCACCAAACCTGCCAACCTGATCGTCATGGACGAACCGACCAATGACCTGGATTTGGAAACCCTGGAAATTCTGGAAGAAAAACTGGTCGAGTATCAGGGCACCTTGTTATTGGTCAGTCACGACCGTGAGTTTCTGGATAACGTGGTGACCAGTGTTTTGGTATTTGAAGGCGAGGGCAGGGTAGGCGAATATATCGGTGGCTATGCTGACTGGTTTGCGATGAGCGAGCAAAACAAGAAAACCGAAGCTGCCAAGGTTGCCGCTGAGGCCGCAAAAAAAGACAAACCCAAAACCTCTGTCGCCAAGAAACTCAGTTTCAAGGAACAGCGGGAACTGGAACAGCTGCCGCAACTGATCGAACAACTGGAAACTAAACAAGCGGATTTAACCGCCAAAATTGCCAGTAGCGAGTTTTACAAGCAATCTCAGGAACTGATAGCAGCGACGTTGGCGGAGTTAAAAGCTGCTGAAGATGAATTGACTCAAGCATACGCAAGGTGGGACGAGTTGGATGCTATGGTGGGGTAGCAAGTATAGGATGGGCTGAATGCAATGAAGCCCATCTAACGACTTAACCAAACACGATGGGCTTTGCGTTGCTTAGTCCATCCTGTGAAGAAG
>CAZJYS010000004.1:19294-32907 GCA_964550075.1 uncultured Methylomonas sp. | reverse complement strand
TCGGCCAATATGTCATTTAACGACATACTTTTTCGATAGGGTCGATTTTGCGAGAGGGCCTGAAAAATATCGGCGACGCTGATAATGCGGCATTCCAGGTCTTGGGCTACCCCACTGGTTTTAAACGGATAACCTTTCCCCAGCAAATTTTCGTGGTGAAAACCAGCCCATACCGGGATTTTGGTATGAGCAAATACTCTTTGTAAAATGCGGTAAGTGTCGTAACTGTGGCGCTGCATGCTGGCACGTTCCTCGGCTGTCAGGCTGCCGGGTTTTTCGATAATGTCTTCAGATACGCGCAGTTTGCCAATGTCATGTAATAAACCGGCAATTTCGATTTGCTCCAACTTTAATCCATTGATGCCAAAGTCGCTGGCCAGTTGTCTGGCCAATAAGGCTACCCGCTCTGAATGTTGCTCGGTGTATGGGCTTTTAGCGTCCACCACTCTGGAAAATAAATGCGCCAGTTCGCGCTGACTGGAAAAGTCCAGAGTGACTGGAGCAATGCGTTCGCCCAACATGCGTAAATCTTCGTCCAGATAATCCGGTTCCATCGCCAACCAAAACGCCTGACAGTTTGCGACAGTTGCAAAAGCGTCCAATAGTGAGGGTGCGAACAGGCTGCCGGATAAGGTTTGTAAGCGCGTCACTATGTTTTGAGCTTCAGTCAGAATTATTTCGCTATTGATGTAGGGGGCTTGTAATACATCAATTCGGTCAGCCAGAAACAGTAAATTGGCTCGAAGGCGAATGCGCGGTTCCAGGGGTAATTCAATCAATTGTTCCCAACGGGTATGGTGGTAGCGAATTTCTTCTGCCAGATGCGCCAATGTCGGACAAGCGGATAAGTATGTAGCGCCACGCTCGGCATGGGCATCGGCACCGTCCCATTCCATGGTCAGGGTTAGTTGTTTGTGTTCGTGGATTTTGGCGACACCACAATCATGCAGCATGCCGGCATGCAGAATACTGAGACGTTCGGCATCGGACCAACCCAGCTCTTCGGCAATTAAATAAGCCATCATGGCGACTCGTTTCCCATGTCTGACTTCATCGACACCTACCAGATCCAGCGAGCAGGAGAGGGCAGTAATCGCGCTGTGTATGTCGATGTTTTGCTGTTGCATGCTTTTGCTCCTGAGTAAGTTTAGATTCTAATGTGATTCAACTGAATGATGCAGGCAGGAACAACCTTAGACCAAAAACTTGCAATGTGATTGCGATAAGGCTTTTGAATCTTTGAAACCCATTCCTACAAACCGGGTCAGCAAACTATAGATCATCCTCAACAGAAACCTGCGCATAGACCGAAGCAGTCGGGTAAGGCACAATAAACACTGTTTTTAAACTAAGTGATTTCATGCTTGCTGCTCTGATTCGATTTTCCATACGCTATTCCGGCATTGTGGTGGGTTTTGCCTTGTTAATGCTGATCTATGGCAGTTACCGCTATGTAAATGCCGGGCTGGATATTTTTCCGGAGTTCGCCCCGAAACGCGTGATTATTCAAACCGAAGCAGCTGGTTTGTCCGCCGAACAGGTCGAAGTATTGGTCACTCAGCCCATTGAAACCAGTATCAGGCCGTTAATTGGTCTGGAAGATTTACGTTCCGAATCCATTCAGGGTTTGTCGATTGTCACAGCCACATTCGTAGAAGACAGCGATGTGTATCTGAATAGACAAATGGTCAGTGAACGTATGGCCAGTTTAAGCCACAAATTGCCGCCGGGCATAGGCACACCATTTGCCGTTCCTCTGACCTCGTCATCATCCACGGTGCTCACCATAGGCCTGAGTTCGGAACATGCATCGCTGATGGATTTGCGTAGCCTGGTGGATTGGACTTTAGCCCCTAGATTGTTGGCTGTACCGGGGGTTGCGGATGTAAATGTGTTTGGCGGTGAAGTTCAGCAGGTGCAGATACAAATCAGGCCGGAGGCTTTACAACGCTTCAATCTGTCCATGGATGAAGTGCTCCAGGCTGCTGCCAGTGCGGCGGAAGTCAGTGGCGCAGGTTTTATCGAAAACAGCAATCAACGCTTTACCCTGCAAGTGACCGGGCAACCGATGCTCCCGGATCAGTTCAAGAGCTTGGTGATCAAACGGCAAAATGGCAGCACGCTGACCCTGGGCGATGTGGCCGAAATTCAATTCGCTGCCGAACCCGCCATCAGCGCGGCGCAGATTATGGGTAAGCCGGGTATTGTGATCATGATTATCGGTCAATACGGTGCCAATACCCTATCGGTTTCCCGGGCAGTGGAAAAGGTGTTGGCGGGATTCAAACCGCTATTTGCCGAGGAAGCTATCGATTTTTACTCACATTTGTTCAGACCGGCTGATTATATCGAGGCTTCATTGCACAACTTATCCGCTCATTTAATGTTCGGTGGCTTGTTTGTGGTGCTGATTTTGTACGTTTTTTTGTTTAATTTGCGTAGTGCCTTGATTGCTGCCTTGGCCATTCCACTGTCATTGTTAACGGCCATGATAGTGTTGCTGGAAATGGGGGTGAATCTGAATATTTTGGTATTGGGTGGCTTGGCCATTGCGTTGGGTGAAGTGGTGGATGACGCCATTATCGATACTGAGAATATCTTTCGCCGTCTACGGGAAAATCAGCACAAACCCACACTCGCCAGTGTTGCCAGTGTGATTGAACAGGCTTCACTGGAAGTACGGGGGTCCGTGGTTTATGCCAGCTTTATTGTGGCACTGGTGTTTGTGCCGCTACTGAGCTTGTCAGGAGTGGCCGGGCGCTTGTTTGCGCCGTTGGGGTATTCCTACATTCTGGCTATTTTGATGTCGTTGCTGGTAGCGTTGACCCTGACCCCCGCCCTCTGTCATTTGCTGCTACAGCGGCACATACCTGTCGATATCGATCCACCGTTGATTCGTTGGTTAAAGCCGGTATATGCGCGCCTATTGGCTTGGGTTATCAGGCATTTCAAAGTATTTGTGCTGATTTGTCTTACCGCTTGTGTATTTGGCATTGTCGGTTTTTTAGGGCTGCAGCATCAGTTCCTGCCGGAGTTAAGGGAAGGTCATTACATCGTACATACCGCCAGCGTTCCCGGTACATCATTAAAAGAATCGATTCGGGTGGGTAGTTTGCTAACTGAACAGTTTTCCCGCATCGAGGGTGTCGAGTCGGTATCACAGTGGGCGGGCAGGGCGGAACGCGGGGCTGATACCTACGGTAGTCATTACAGCGAATATGAAGTGCGCTTGAAACCATTGTCCGGTAACGGCCAGCAGAAGGTCTTGGAGCAGCTGCGGCGGATTCTGGAGGCTTTTCCCGGTATCAATTATGAGGCCAATACCTTTCTGACCGAGCGGGTGGATGAAACCATCTCGGGGTATACCGCCCCGGTGGTGGTGCATATCTATGGTCATGATTTGGGGGGACTGGATGACAAAGCACAACAAGTTGCAAAGTTGATCGAAAGCATACCCGGCGCAGTGGATGTGCAATTGCGTTCACCACCGGCTACATCGATGTTGACTATCCGCTTGGATCTGGAGCAACTGAAATTTCGCGGTATCAGTCCGGCGCAAGTGATGAATCTGCTTCATACGGCCTATGAAGGGCAGGTGGTTGGTAAAAGTATTCAAGGTAATCGCGCCTTCAATATAGCCGTAACCTTGCCACCTGATTTAAAAACCAGCGCCGAATCCTTGCAGCAATTAGCCCTCAAGAATGCCGATGGCGAACGCGTGTTATTGGGTCAGGTGGCTGATATTCAGCATACAGAAGGACGCTATAATGTGTTGCATCATGGCGCATTACGTGCACAAACGGTGACTTGTGATGTGGCGGAACGGGATATGGATGCCTTCATCCAGGAACTGGATCAGCGTTTACATCAGGAAATGCAGTGGAATAGCGATAGTTACCCCGAAATCATCGGAGCAGCACTGGAACAGAGCAAAGCCCGTCAAGCACTGATTCTGCAATCCCTTTTGGTTGGCGCCGGGGTTTTGATGTTGGTCTACATCGCTTTGGGCAGTTTTCGGCATACCTTGTTGACACTGGTGAATTTACCCTTTGCATTATTGGGTGGCGTTGCTGCGGTAGTGATAACCGATGCAGATTTGTCTGTGGGCTCGTTTGTGGGTTTTATCACCCTATTCGGTATTACCGTCCGCAATTGCATCATGCTGATTTCCCATTACCGCTATTTGCTGGAACACGAAAATCAAGAATGGTCTGTGGCCACGGCGTTACGCGGCGCACAAGAACGCTTGCCATCGATATTGATGACGGCTTTAGTTACTGCGTTGGCTATGCTGCCGATTGCTTTTGATAGCGATAACCCTGGTCGTGAAATTATGGGTCCCATGGCGGCCATTATCATAGGTGGTCTGGCTTCATCCACATTGCTGAATCTGCTGCTGTTACCGGCGATTTTGTTAAGGTTTGGGCGGTTCCCTGTCAAAACCGTTTAGATACCCTAATCATTTTTAGTTAACCTTAAATGCATTTACCATTCAATTACTACTTTTCCTAAACAATTCATGCTGTCACATATCCTGCCCAAAGCTGAAATCTCCATCCGCGAAAATCTGAAATGGCTGTATATCCTGCGCAATCTGCTGCTGTTTGGTGTGGTGATTTCGGTGTTTATTGCGGTGCATGGGTTGGGGATCGAATTACCGATGAATCAGCTTTGGCTGGCGATTTTCGCGATTTCCATCCTGAATCTTTATACCTGGCTAAGACTGCGTACACCTGAACCCGTTACAGAACATGAGATTTTTTCGCAAATCTGCATGGATGTGCTGGCACTGGCTTATTTGCTCTATCTGACCGGCGGTGCATCCAACCCGATTATCTGGGTGTTTTTACTGCCGTTGATTGTCACCGCCATCATGTTACCGCCAGCTTATGCCTGGAATATGGTGATAATCACTTCCTGTATTTACACGGTTTTGATTGCTTACAACGTGCCACTGCCCGCTATGGAGTCGCACGCGGCGCATCAGAATATGACCAACCTGACGCCGGAAATGAGCTTACGGATGCAACTGTTGGAGGACAGGCGGCATTTCAATCTGCATGTATTCGGCATGTGGTTTGGTTTTGTGTTTAGCGCAGGATTAGTGGCTTTTTTTATCATTGCGCTGGCAAAAACCTTGAAAGAACGTGAGCGCAGTCTGGCCGATGCCAGGGAAAGTGCTTTACGTGACGACCGGGTCGTATCTTTGGGTACCTTGGCGGCCAGTGCGGCGCATGATATGGGCACGCCCTTGGGTACGATTGCCATTTTGGCTTACGAACTATCAGAAGAATTTCCGGACCATCGTTTTCCCGAACTCAACCAAAAGTTGCAAATCCTCAAGCAACAAGTCGATCGCTGTAAACAGACCCTGTCGGTGATGTCCGCTTCCGCCGGGGAAATGCGGGCTGAATCTGGCAAAGTGATGTTGGTCAGTGATTATATTGATGAAGTCTTAAATCAATGGCGCACCCATAAAGCCAGCACCAAACTTAATTTATTGTTGTCTGGTACCGTTGATCTACAGGCGCAAATTATTGCCGAACGCACCTTGACCCATTCGATCATCAATATTCTCAACAATGCCGCAGAAGTGACTCCGAATGATGCCGGGATTGAATTCAATATCGATTGGAATGCAGATTGGCTGTGGTTGAAAATTCGTGATTTTGGCCCCGGCTTGCCGCCGGAATTGATCGACTTTGCCGGACAAAAGCCGGTCAAGAGTAGCAAACAGGGTATGGGCGTTGGACTTTTTTTAACCTATACCACCATTAAACGCCTGGGCGGTACAATAAGCTTCAAGAATCTTGACACGGGAGGTGCCTGTGTCGAAATCAGTTTGCCATTAATAACTAAGGAGAGTGAGCATGACAGAAATTTCCCAGGATAAACCCAATCTTTTGTTGGTCGATGACGATGAGACCTTTTGTTCGGTGCTTAAACCGGCGCTGGAACGACGCAATTTTCAGGTGACGACCGCTAGCGACATTCGCACGGCCATGGAGTTAGCTGAACAAACCGAACCGGAATATGCGGTGATCGATTTGCGCATAGGATTTGATTCCGGCCTGGAAATGGTCAAAAAGCTGATATCGCTGGATAGCAATACCCAAATCGTCATGTTGACTGGCTTTGCCAGCATTGCCACAGCGGTGGAAGCCATCAAACTGGGAGCTATTCATTATTTAACCAAACCAGCCAGCCCTGATGAAATTGTCAGCGCCTTATATAAAAATGAAGGCGATGCCAGTGTGGCGATCAATGATAATCCGTTATCGGTTAAGCGGCTGGAGTGGGAGCATTTACAAAAGGTTTTGATGCAACATGACGGCAACATTTCTGCAGCGGCTCGTGCCTTGAATATGCACAGACGAACTTTGCAACGTAAGCTGGAAAAACGTCCAGTCAGGGAATAATCAGCATGACTAAATTTATAGACTGGTCGGCTTTAGTCGGCTACTGCGGCTTGATTTTTTGGCTATCAGCTCAGGAAAAACTGCCCGTACCACAGGTTTTTGATGTGCAAGATAAATTCATGCATACCGCGGCTTATTTTGTGATGGGCGTTTTTAGTTGGCGGGCTTTTCAGCATGCAAACCTTAAGCATAGCCATTTAGCGATTTTGACTATTTTGTTTTGCAGCTTATACGGTATGAGTGACGAATGGCATCAGTCCTTTGTGTCGGGCCGCAGTCCCAGTGCTTGGGATTGGCTGGCTGATACAGTAGGCGCTTGCTTAGCCGTCGGATCAATGCAAAAGTTGCGGCTTAGCAAGCGGATGTAGTGGCCGATTATGCTTTCAAGAGCTGATCCCGAATCGGCAATTGACGAATACGCTGTCCGGTAGCTGCAAATATGGCATTGCATAAAGCCGGGGCGATGGGGGGCACACCCGGTTCTCCAACCCCGCCCAGAGGGACATCAAATTCGGTGGCTGGTAATAAATGCACCCGAATTTCCCGAGGTGCATCGTCAATACGAGTAAGTTGATAGGCGTGAAAATTATCCTGTTGCACCACGCCGTTTTTAAAACTGATTTCGCCTAGGGTTGCCAAGCTCAGCCCCATGATGCAGGCGCCTTCGATTTGTGAGCGTATGCGTTCCGGGTTGACTTGCGGTCCGCAATCCACCGCCACATCGACTCGGGGTATACTGAGTTTTCCGTCAGCTGCGACTGCAACTTCTATCACTACCGCCACATAAGTGACAAAACTGTAGTGAGCCGCCAAGCCAAGACCTTGACCTTTGGCCAATGCACGACCCCAAGCGGCTTCGCGAGTCACCGTTTCAATCACCCGCCGCAGCCGACCAGTATCGACAGGATAACGCTCGGGTGATTCGCCGTGGTTCCATGTATCGCCCAGGTTGCGTGGATCGATTTTACGGGGTGGGCCGATCAGTTCTAGCAGAAAATCCTTATGATCTCGCCCTGCTGCAGCGGCTAGTTCGGCAACGAAAGACTGCACGGCAAACGCATGCGGAATATTGGAAACCGAACGAAACCAGCCGATACGGGTATGCGCGGCGGCAGGTGGGTTTTCGATGCGCAGGTTATCAATTGCAAATGGCACGTTGATCACGCCCATCCCCAATTCGAGAGGCATTTGCTGTTTGCTATCCGGGCCAAACGTTGCCGAAATACTTGGGGCAACCGTTCTATGCAACCAAGCCACAGGCTTGTTTTGAGCGTCCAGACCTGCTTCAAGGCGTTCTAAAGAGACGGTGTGGAAATAAGCGTGATGCAAATCGTCTTCGCGGGTCCAGGTCAATTTCACCGGTTTACCCTGCATGGCTTTGGATAACAAAGCCGCTTCAATCACATAATCCGGTTTGGATTTTCGACCAAAACCACCACCTAGCAAGGTGACGTTAACCGTCACTTTGTTTGCCGGGAGGTTTAACCATTTAGCGACTTTATCCCGCGTTAATTGCGGGGCTTGGGTACAAGTCCAGATTTCGCAATGGCCTTTGACGATGCGAGCAGTAGCTGCGGGTGGTTCCATCGGCGCCTGAGCCAGATGCGGCAGATAATATTCCGCTTCTATGCGCTTGCTAGCCGATTTTAATGCGTTATCTACGTCACCTTGCTGGCGCACCACTTTGCCGGGTTGACGGGCGGCGGTTTCCAGTTCGGTTTTGTAATTGATCGAATCATAGCTGGCATGTGGGCCATGCTCCCATTCGATCTGCAAGGCATTGCGGCCCTGTATCGCCGCCCAGGTATTGCGGGCAATCACCGCCACCCCTCCCAACGGATTGAATTCAGCCGGTGGCGGGCTGTTGGGTAGCTCAAGCACTTTAACCACACCGGCAATTTTCAGTGCTTTGCTGGCATCGAATTTCAAAACTTTGCCGCCGAACACCGGCGGCCTTGCTACCACGGCATACAGCATGCCTTTTAACTGGACATCCAGTCCGTAAACCGCCTGACCGGAAACGATGTTTAGACCATCGTAAATTCCGGACTGGCCTCTGCCGATGTAACGAAACTGGTCGGGATTTTTTAGTTTTAAATGCTCCCCGATGGGCACAGGCAATTTGGCGGCAGCTTTGGCCAACTCGCCATAATCCAGGGTTTTGCCGCTAGGGATATGCACGACTTGATGCAATTGCGCGCGAACTTCCGAGACAGCTACTTGCCATTTTTCTGCTGCCGCCGCTTCCAGCATTTGTCGTGCAGCCGCACCGACGCGACGCATCGGCATAAAATAATGGCGCATGCTACGAGAGCCGTCGGTGTCCTGGTTGCCGTAACGCACTTCGTCGCCGGGCGCTTGCTCGACGCGCACCTGTTGCCAATCCGCCTCCAGCTCATCCGCCACCACCATCGGCAAACTGGTGCGTATGCCTTGTCCCATTTCGGAACGATGGCAGATAATCGTCACGACACCATCGGCTGCAATCGCCACGAATACCAGCGGATTATCCACCCAGCCGTGCGGCATGGCATCAGCACCATATTTTTGAGGTGTGGATGCAGCAGTTTCATCGGCTAGCAGCAAAGATGGAAATCCTGCCGCCAACACGAATCCCGTCAATGCGGTGTGTTTGAGAAAATCCCGGCGGCTGACATTGATGATTTGCAAGTCGTCGACTGCATCCGATGGCAATAAATGCTTATTCATGATTACCTTCCATTTGACCTGCGGCCTGTTTGATCGCAGCACGGATGCGCGTGTAGGTGCCACAGCGGCATAAGTTTCCACTCATGGCTTTATCGATGTCGGCATCACTTGGTTTGGGGTTCTGTTTAAGCAAAGCAGTGGCCGACATGATTTGTCCCGCCTGACAATAACCGCATTGCGGTACTTGCATATTAAGCCAGGCTTGCTGGATTTTCTTGCCGGTTTCATCATGTGCTATGGCTTCGATAGTCACAATTTTTTTACCGACGACTGCCGAAATCGGCGTGACACAGGCGCGGCTGGCAATGCCGTCAATATGCACCATGCAAGCCCCGCAAACCGCCATGCCGCAACTATATTTGGTGCCAGTCAGTCCCAGCTGGTCACGTAACACCCATAGCAAGGGCGTATCGCCAGGTAAATCGATTTTACGGGGTTTACCGTTAATTGAGAGCGTCAACATGGGGTTATTCCAGGGTGAGTCAAGGTTGGCAAGCATAGTACAGGGGGCGTTAAACCCCGTAAATACCTAATCAAATCAATTGATGCTGGATTAAGTTTGAGATAACGGTGTACCACTACCATTGCGCCTAATCAACACCATTTCACTGGCGATGGACAAAGCAATTTCTTCAGGAAGTTTGGCGCCCAGATCCAGTCCTGCGGGCGCATGAATTCTAGCCAGATTGTTTTGATCAAATTTCTCCCGACTCAAACGTTCTAAAACCAATTGTGCCCGCTTGCGGCTCGATACTAGGGCAATATAGCTGGCATCAGAGTTCAGCGCCTGACTTAAGGCCTCATAATCGCCTTTGTGATGAGTAGCAACGACAATGAAATCGCCTGCTTGGGCTTTCAATTGTTGATATCGATGATCGTCGTTGATGATGTGTTGGGCATTGGGAAAACGATCGGCATTAGCTTGCCCATCGTTGACGATGACAGCAAAGCCTAATGAGTTAGCAAATTCGCACAGGCTTTCCAGAATGCGGCCATGTCCGATCAGCCAAAGTTGCGGCTTGGGTAATATCGGCTCCACGTACACCCGCATACTGCCGCCGCAAGGCATCCCGGCGCCGAAGATTTCGTCGGTCAGGTCTATGTCAATCATGCAAGGTTCTCCCGATATGAAGGTATCCAGCGCCGCTTGGCACACCATGGCTTGTGCGCAGCCACCGCCTATCCAGCCTGCGATGACTTTTCCTGTTTCATCGATCAAGGCTTTGGCAGCAGGTTTGGCGGAGGATGAACCGAGAATTTCCACTACTGTGGCCAGCGCATAATGACGGCGATGTTCGCGTAATTCTAATTGCAGTTCTAGAAGGTCGGGCAGGATCATTTGATCAGGTCTGCTGGATGATCAATATCTTGCAATACGCCCGGATCATTGCAGTCAATTAGTTTGAGGTGATGAATATTGGTCTGAATTAAAGATTTGGCGCCACTATCGCCCTGCAATTGTGCCAATTCGCTGCCAAAAATGGCGGAAAAGCCAACAGGATGGCCGCGTTGCCCTTGCCAGGTGGGAGCAATGATAGCCGCACCTGAGTTAAGCTCATTTGTTACTTGTTTGATTGTGCTGGGCTTGATCCAGGGCATATCTGCAAGCGCAATCACCCAGCCTTTTGCGTCCAAACTGGCACGTATTCCGCAGGCCAGACTGTTGCCCATACCTTGTTCGGCATCCACACAAACAACCACATCAGTGCCTATGCTTTTAAATTGTCTGATCAATTCAAAATTGTTAGGTCTAACAACGGCCAATACTTTATCTGTACCCAGCAGTAAATGTTTACAAGCTTTTAGGGCAATTGATTCACCATCGGGTAAACGATGCGTTAGTTTATCGCTACCAAATCGGTGGCCGGAACCGGCTGACAACAGGATGCCATATATCATTTTGATTTATTTATGTGCGAACCCATAAGAAGCCATCCTTAGTGCTTTTTCTTTTTAGTGGATGATTTTTTAGCCGCACTTTTTTTATTATTTTTGCCCTGGGTTTTCTTGCTGGTCTTGGATTTCTTGCTGGATTTGGTTTTTCCAGTGCTTTTTTGGGTTTTGGATTTGCTGGGTTTTATAGCTTTTTCAGGTTGTGAGGTCTCTTCTGCTATATCAATCTTTGTGGCTTCAGTCTCGTTGGTATCCTCAGCGGATTCAATCGGTCTGACGGTTTCAATAGTTTCATTATCAGTTAAGGGCTGCTCGCAATCGGGTAATTGTTCATCTTCCGGTGAGCAAAGCACCCGGTAAATTATCCGTCTATCTTCGCTTTGCGATGGTTTTACATCGGATATCGGTTGTGCGGTATCTTCTGAGATGTGGCCTAATAACTCACCCGCATTTACGGTAAAAGAAAACCAGCACAAGCTTGCGCCTATCCATAAAGTTATTTTGCTCATAAGGCTTGTTTTTGCACGCGCTTGGCTTCGTGCCACAGTGCATCGAGTTCTTCGAGCTGGCAATCACGTAATACCCGCCCGGATTCCTCAACTTGTTGCTCGATGTAATGAAAACGGCGGGTAAACTTTTTAGTGGCTTCCTTGAGGGCAATTTCCGGATTGACTTTTAGATGCCGGGCCAGATTGACCGCCACTAACAACAAATCGCCTACTTCTTCCTGAATATGGGCCTGATCGCCGGATTGCCAGGCTTCGTGCACCTCTTGCAACTCTTCTTTGACTTTATCGAACACAGGTTCGACTTCCGGCCAATCAAAACCGTGGCTGGCGGCACGATTCTGGATTTTTTCACAAGCGACCAAAGCCGGCAGGCTGAGAGCAACGCCGGACAACACACTTTCCGGTTGTTGCGTGGTGTTTTTTTGCAGTCTTTCTAATGCTTTAGCAGCTTCCCATGCTTGTTGGCGCTGTTCGTCGCTATCATAAATGACGCCGTCAAACACATGCGGATGTCTTTTTACCAGCTTTTCTCCGATAGCGGCAGCGACTTGTTCAAAATCGAATAGGCCACGTTCTTCGGCAATACGCGAATGAAACACCACCTGCAATAACAAATCGCCCAGCTCTGAACGCAAGTCTTCAAAATCGTTGCGTTCGATGGCATCAGCCACTTCGTAGGCTTCTTCGATGGTATAGGGGATCAAGCTGAGAAAATCCTGCTTTACATCCCAGGCGCAACCCGTTTCCGGGTCGCGCAAGCGGGCCATTAGCTCCAGTAATGCTTGGGTTTTAGTTAAATTCAAAACGATGAACCGAAGGTTTCCAGGTAGCGTTGTTTGAACTCGGCCATAGTGAAAGTATGGTTTTGGGTGCCGTTGTGTTCGATCTTAATCGCGCCCAATAGTGAGGCGACGCGACCGGTCACGTCCCAATCGTAATCGTTCATCAAGCCGAACAGCAGACCTGCCCGATAAGCATCGCCGCAGCCGGTAGGATCTAAAACTTGTTTGGGTGTCGCAGCAGGAATGTTCAGACATTGGCCTTGCGTGTAAATTTTTGAGCCTTTACTGCCCAGGGTAATGATTAGCGCATCCACTTTTTCAGCGATTTGCTCTAAAGTCAGCCCTGTACGTTGCTGCATCAACTCGGATTCATAATCATTAAATGTGGCGTAATTAGCCAATTCCAGAAACGCCAGCAATTCTTCGCCGCTGAACATGGGCATGCCTTGACCTGGATCGAAAATGAACGGTACACCCATCTCGGCAAACTGGGTGGCATGTTCCTGCATGCCTTGTTTACCATCGGGTGAAACGATGCCGATACTAATCTCAGGTGTTGCAGGTACGCTGTTCAGATGCGAAAAATTCATCGCCCCAGGGTGGAAAGCGGTGATTTGATTATCGTCTTCATCGGTGGTGATGTAGGCTTGTCCCGTGTAATGATCATCCAGAACCTTGATGTAACGCGTTGAAATGCCACGTTGGCTAAGCCATTGTGCATAAGGCTCAAAATCATGACCGACCGTGGCCATGATCAAAGGCTCTTCCTGCAGTAATTGCAGATTATAGGCAATGTTTCCGGCGCAACCGCCAAATTCACGACGCATCACCGGTACCAGAAAGGATACGTTCAAGATATGCACTTTTTCGGGCAGAATGTGATGTTTGAATTTGTCGTGGAACACCATGATGGTGTCGTAGGCCATAGATCCACAGATTAATGCACTCATTAGTTTCCTTTTGATTTAGTTCAGAGTGGTTTTAAGGTAACGGAAGTTGGGTTTTGGTTCAAGGCGAAAGATTCAAGTAACATAAAATTATCCTGACCAGAAAGCTATGTCTACACCAATACAATGGATTTCAGTCCGCATATTGGCGGTAGTCCCTGAACTATCAGTTTTGCAGCCTCTGCATTCCTGCAGTCGAACGACAATAATCCGGAATAGGACAAACACATCGCCATGAAAAGACTGACGTCCTTTGATCTAGTGGAAGCTATATTGTATTGGGGCTAATTTGCCGGGTTGGCATGGTTGCAGCCTATTCCGCAACAATATAAGACCTTAGTGCAGTTGTTCATA
>CAZJYS010000004.1:11876-19194 GCA_964550075.1 uncultured Methylomonas sp. | reverse complement strand
GGCATGGTTGCAGCCTATTCCGCAACAATATAAGACCTTAGTGCAGTTGTTCATATGGGTTCAGGTTTGCTGGGATTGCTAGGGTTGAGAAGAGGGCGGAAATAACAGCCAACTCAAAAATCAAGGGGGCTAGGCCCCCTTTTTTTGTATTCAGGACTGTGAGGTCAGCTTTATTGCATCCCGAATACAAATGAGCACTTTCTTCCATGCTTTGATATTAGAGGGCTTCCGAAGGCGCGAGTGATTTTACTGATCACCAATCAAGTTACAATAGCAATAAACCCCAGGTAACTGCCGCCCAGGCCAGAGATAGCATTACCGCCGCAGAGCCAATATCTTTGGCGCGGCCGGACAGTTCGTGATGTTCAAAACCCACTCTATCGACTACGGCTTCGACAGCCGAATTGAGCAATTCCACAAGTAACACCAAGACCACACTGCCGATTAACAGGAGTTTTTCGATATTGTTGTGTCCCAGCCATAAAGCGAGGGGAGTGGTGACTGCAAATAACATGACTTCCTGTCTGAAGGCTTCTTCATGTTGCCAGGTGGCTTTGAAGCCCGCAATTGAGAAAAAACAGGCGTTGACGAGTCTTTTCAAGCCTTTTGCATTTTGGTTGGCCATAAACGTTGATTACTCTTCTATCATGTGTTGGTAAGACTCGGCATTCATTAATTGCTCGAGTTCGGTTGGGTTATCGGCTTTGATGCAAAACAGCCAAGTGGCGTAGGCATCGTCATTCACTCGTTCAGGTTCATCTTGCACGGCTTCATTGATGGCAACAACCGTTCCTGAAACCGGGCTGTATAAATCGGATGCGGTTTTGACCGATTCGATGACTGCAAGTTGTTCATTCAAAGCTACCACCCGACCGACATCCGGCAGGCCTATAAAGACGATGTCACCCAACTCGGATTGAGCAAAGTCGGTGATACCTACTTTAACAATTGAATCGTCTTCCAGACTGGCCCATTCATGAGTGGCTGCATATTTCAGATTTTCTGGGTTATTTTTCATTTCTATTTCCTTTTAAGCCGTTTAAGTGAATGAATAAAGCATAACCGGCTAAATTTTTTACACAACAAAAAATTGCAGGATTAAGCAAAGCCAACCTTATAATTTTATGAAAATAACTGAATTCACTCCTAAAACGATGTCCAAATACCTGCATTACACCTATTTATTGATTTTGTTCGTCAGTGTCGCAAGTCATGCTGATCAAGATGATGACAAACCGGATGACACAGTTCATAGCCTTACTGCAGATAATCCTCATGCCAACTGGCAGGAAACTGCCGGGATCAAAACCCAAATTCTGCAGGCTTCCAGCCAAGCCAATGAAATCGCTGCCTTTGGCACAGTGCTTAGTATCGAGCCTTTAATCATGCTTCGTCAGCAGTACTTGGCAGCTCTAGCTCAACAGGAAAGCGCTCAAGCCCGTTATCTAGAAGCCAGCCAGAACTGGCAGCGAACTCAAAACCTGCATCAACATGACATTGTGTCCACCCGCCGTTTACAAGAACAACAAGCACAATGGCAAACCGATAAAGCCCAATTAAATGCCAGTAGCCTGCCGCCCCAAAGCATTTTGGCAAGCAGTCGGCTGCAATGGGGTAGCGCATTAACCGATTGGTTCATCCTTAATCGCGGTAATCAATCCGAAAACTTTACTCACAATCGCGCCCAACTGATTGAAATTATCCTGCCAGCTCATCTTAAAACTCCGATAGAAATGACTCAGATTGCTGTTAATTCCCAAGGTTTGCGCCAACAGGCTGTGACTGCCAGCCTTATCTCACAAGCCCCCTCCGTTGATTCAATCAGTCAGGGCATACGTTATTTTTTTGCCGTTCAGGGCGACCGTATGCCCATTGGTAGTCACCTGCATGCATGGGTGGTCACTGATGACCAAGCCTCGTCTGGCGTGCTGGTACCCGAAAGTGCTGTGATCTGGCATCTAGGACAAGCGCTGGTGTTTATAAAATCTGAGACAGGCGAGTTTAATCGTCAAATACTGTCGGATATCAAACGTGTTGATCAGGGCTACCGCGTTTCTACCGGATTGCAGCCCGGTGATGAAGTAGTCATCACCGGCGCACAAACCTTATTGTCACGCGAATTGAAAGCGTTGATTCCAGATGAAGATGACGATTGACGCAGGCTGTGCCTAATACAATAATCTCGTTTGCAGTTTCATCGTCAGTGCTTAACTTGTAATACTTCCACGCCATCCCAGATGCTTTCGATAAAATCGGCATCCATTTTGGGTGTTCCATCCAGCATCCACTGTACCAAGCGTTTCGCTACATTCGGATAAGTCACATGCACGGCATGTGGATTATGCAGCCAGTCTTCGATAGTTTGGGTATTCATTTCATACATGGTGTGCCCGTATCCCAATTGCTCGATGGCAGCAGCATTGGAGATTTGTTCCATTTGTGCATGTAATGGTTTGACCAGAATTTTTTTGCCTAATTGCAATGCTTCGCTGGCCAATTCAAAACCAGCATTACTGATAATGCCCACACTGTCGTACAAGTCTTTTTGGAAGCCTTCTCGAGAGAGCGGTTTAAAAATGATGTGCGCGTATTTCGATATCAGCTTATCGGCCGAATAGACATGAAATTCGAAATTTTCGAATGCACATAAATGTTTTAATATCACTTCAGCGTTTTCAAACGGAAGATAAACCAGGATTTTACGCGCCTGAACGTGTTCAGGATAAGCCGGTGTGTCGATGATGGGAGGCAAAACCGGTTGGCCGAAATGATGCCAATGTAGACCTACCCCGATATCAACCGGTGCAAAGTATTTCATGACCTGCTCGGCAACCGGATCAGAACCCTTGCGCGGTATTTGATGCCCAAAAGCGTATTGATGGCCAATACCGATAACCTTCTTTTTCTGTTTTTTAGCCGCCCAGGCCGTCACAGGCTCAAAGTCGCTGATGACCAAGTTATATCCCGACAAATCCAGGTGATTGATGTCTTTGAAAAAACGGATTGGTTTGGCTTCCAAAGCTGTTTTTAGATAAGAAACCTGGCCATTACTGGTATTGAAGGTCAAGCCTTCCCGGGTTTGATAACCATTGAATATCGCCATGTCGAAATATTTATCTGCAGGGCGGCCAGTGAATTGAAAAGTTACGTCAAAACCAGCGGCATAAAGTTCGCCAGCCATTACGCGAGCACGGGTAATGTGACCATTACCGGTGCCTTGTACACCATAAAATATTTTCATTATAAAAAGTAAGTCAGACTAAAAAATGCGCAACTGCCGCCCAGCACCATACCCATCAAGGTATCAGTAGGGAAGTGGACGCCTAGTACCACTCGGGAAAAGCCCACTAGTAATGCCCAGAAATAAAAGGCTATCAGCATGGCTGGATAAAAAAATCCCAATAGCGTTGCCACCATAAATGCTGCGGAAGTATGCCCGGAGGGAAAACTGAATTGATCGGAAGGTATGACCACGCTGCGAAAATTCTTAATGGCCTGTTGGGGCCGATTGCGCTTAAAGCCATTTTTCATCACAAAATATAAGGGTCTTTCCAGAGCAAAAGCCAGCAGCAAAGTTTTTAACAATAAGCTTTGGCTACCCTGATACCAATATAACTCCGCTGCCAGCAATACATATAACGGACCGTTACCTGTCCAGGAAATCAATCGACAAAATCTCACCAAACTGGCGTGAATGGCACTGTTGTTCAGGCTTATGAACATCAATACATCATATTTATGGATTGAATAAATAAGTTTCATTTTGTCCCCCTCATGTTTGTCGCCAATCCATGCTGGAAAAGTCGGAAACCCCTTTTCCGATAATTCGCTGCTCATGTTTTTTGTTTAGCTTAAAAACTTTTTATGACAGTCTGATGAAGGATTTTTGAAGATTAGGTGACAAGCATTTTTATTGGTAAGCAAGGCGCAAGATATCGCTAGACCATGAAGCTTGTTTGGTCAAACTTTGTAATAATTTTTTATTGGTTTTTCATGTAAAATCACAGTTCTCAGCTAGATGTTTAATTTTTCAATTATTAATTACTTTTTCCAATCAATTCAGGAGGGAAATCAATGCAAAAAGACAACGGTATGCCGATGTGGGTTTTTTTAGCGCTTTCAAATATCGAAACACGCCGTGGCGCACTGATACTGATATGGAGTAGTTTGATATTTACTTTGTATTGCATTCCATGGGTTCAATATTTCAAGGAAACCCCTTGGATCGACATGCTGTTTTTGATTGATGATTGGGAATGGTTTGCCATGATGCTGCCGATGACAATCTGGTATTGGTTGAGCATGAAGTGGGTGGATAAAAAGCGCGGTTGGGGCAGTGTTGCCTAAATAGTGTTAACCTGAGTTTTTATGAGTATCTTGGCTGGTATGAGACAGGTTTTTAATCAATTGGTTTTATGGATGGTTTTATCGGGGATGCTTGGGTGTGATCTTGGCGTGAAACCGGACTCTGGTGTAGTCAAGGCTTCAGCTATCAATTCGCCTGGATTAGAACAATCTGAAAGCCCATCGATTACCAAGTCGGCAGAGTCAGCCGAAGTTAGTCATGTCAATTCCTGTAGCCAAGTGGATGAAAAAGCGGTGCGGGGGGCATGTTTCAAACCTGTATCAGGTGGCAGAATGTGCCAACCACAGAGCATTCCATATGCGCGTTGTCGTAGCCAAATAGCAACATGTAATCTTGGAAATACCAGCCCGGTTCAGTTGTTTAATTGCGAACAACAGAGAGGTTACACTTCCTCGATTCCTCAGGCTGGGTCATTGATGTCAATTGGCGTTAATCGGGTTCATCATATGAGCACTGGGCATACGCTTTATGTTGAAGAAGTTTGTACATTGCCAAATGGGCATTTTAAGTTGCGGGTATCTCATACCAATTATGATCGGAAGTGTCATTTGGAGGAAGATGCCTGGGTCGAGTACGATTCAAAGCGTAAAACGGCTGATTTCGCTACCGGCCACTGGGCAGCGTGGGGTAAGGATTTGCCAGTGCAGGGGTTTATATTGCATGATTTGGCTGGTGGAAAAAGCAGGAATTAAGTTTTCTCGATTTTTAGTGTTCGTTGATTGGTTGAGGATTGATCAATGCACTCAAATCACGGTTCAGCAGTTCCATATCGCCGAGATTCAATTCAACTAGACGACGTAGGTTGGTCATGCTATCGATGTCAATCTGTTCGCATTTGCAGCCGATTAGCTTGCCTGAGCCATGAGTAAATATTAGCGGCATGCTGATATGTAACTCATCGGACAGGTTTAAATTCAATCTGAATGGGGTTTCGGCTGGTAATGTCCATGGTTCAGCCAGTTCCAGCAAACAGCCTTTCAAGGAAATGTCCAATACTTTGCAGGATACATCAATACCTTCACCAACCAGTTGTGCTTCAGCATGGTAAAAGATACGTTGAAAGTGTCTTTTTTCATCAATCAAATTACTGGACATGGATTACTCCAAAAAAAACTGCATGGGAGTGGTTTCAACTTCGATGACATCATGATTTTGAAGTTGCACCGTTCTATCGCCCAACGGTTGCTTGTTGATGGTCGAATTCTCGTGCCCTTGCAGGGCGGAGAGATAATAGCCATCTTTGCGTCTGGAAATGACCACTACGCTACCACCTTCATGCCCTAAGCGCGTCATGGCTTTTTTTAGTGGCAAGATGCGACCGATATGCGGGCCATCCATAACTTGAAGATTGCCTTCTTGTTGCTTGCCGACCAGATCCAGCTTGTCGTTTAGCGCCAATATATCAGCGTCTTCAGATGCAGGGGGATTGGGCGTTAAGATAGATTCGGTCGTGTTGTAAACAATATTGTGCTTACCTACGTTGATGACATCGTTATGCTGTAGTGTCCATTCCTTAACAGGCTGATTATTCACCAATAATGGTGATTTATCGCTTAATTGTTTGATGACACAAAGACCATTTTTGATCACGACAACCGCATGGATAGGGGCAACAGCCAAACTATCAACAATTAATTCGTTGCTATCGTCCCGACCAATATGCACGACACCCGTTTCATAAATACCTGAATGTATGGGTTTATCTTTGAAGTAAACGGTAAATTTTGCCATTGCTGTAATCTAAAAAGTCCCTACGACCGGATTGTAGTATAGACGTTGCCGGATAGCTTGCCGATTTATTCGGCGAATTTTTGGTATTACATACCGTAAGCACCTATTTTAAAATTAATGTCACTTTTTTGTTTGTTTATTCAAGCATCGAATGGATTAGAAAACAGCTAGAATGGTAATGAATTCATTTTAAAAATCGCTATCTATTGTCTTGCCAACCAACGACTATGCAAACATTACCCGCTGAAATCGGACAGTCATCGCAACTCTCTCAAAACATCTATATTACCGGCGCGGATCGAAACAGTGGTAAGTCCATTATCATGCTGGCGGTTATGGAAATGTTGATGGGTTATGCCGGTAAAATCGGTTTTTTTCGTCCGATTATTCAAGCCCGAGAAAGAAAAGATGAGTTGATTGAATTTATCACTCATCGTTATCAGCTGGATTTGCCGTATGACAGCCTGTATGGCTGTAATAGCGATCAAGCCAGGGAGTTGCTGGCTAATGATCAATACGATGAATTACATAAAATTATTCTGGGAAAGTTCCGGGCGTTAAAAGCCCAATGCGAACATATTTTGTGTATCGGCTCAGATTATCGGCATGGTGATTCCATGTTCGAATTCGATTTTAATGCCCATGTCGCCAACAACCTGGATTGCCTGATGATGCCGGTCATGCACGGCATCAATCAGGATAATTTGCAGATTATGAATAATCTGGCCCGATTGAAGCATGAGTTACAGGAACATGGTAGCAACGTATTAGCCATCATCATCAACAGCGTCGATGCTAAGCAAATCGTCGAACTCAGGCAAAAAATAAATCATCAACACGACTTTCCCATTTATGTTGTACCCACCGAACCTTCCCTGGAAAATCCCACCATTGGCAACATTGCCCACGCTCTGGGCGCCAAACTGTTCACTTCTGATACCAATACTTTAAGCCGTGAGGTTTACCACTACAAAGTTGCCGCCATGCTGGTTCCTGATTTTTTGGATTACGTTCAGGGTGGTGATTTGATCATTACCCCGGGGGATAGATCCGATATCATCCTGGCTAGTTTGTTGACCTATCATTCTGTAAATTATCCGCAAATTGCAGGGCTATTATTGACCGGCCACCAGGAACCTGGGCCACAGGTCAAATCATTGATTGAGGGATTAGGCGATTTGCCTTTCGCGGTGATGGGGGTCGATTCGGATACCTTTACCA
>CAZJYS010000004.1:0-11776 GCA_964550075.1 uncultured Methylomonas sp. | reverse complement strand
GGATTAGGCGATTTGCCTTTCGCGGTGATGGGGGTCGATTCGGATACCTTTACCACAGCCATGCAAGTCAGTCAGGTGCCAGCACGCCTGTTTTCCCAGGATGACCGCAAAATTGCCAAAGCCCTTGGATTGGTGGAAAACAATATTGGCATGACCGAATTGCGCCAGCTATTGTTGAGTAAAGTCAGTCACAAGATGACGCCGTTGATGTTTGAATATGATTTATTACAGCGCGCCAAGGCTAAAAAACAGCACATCGTATTGCCGGAAGGGACTGAAGAACGGATATTGCGGGCGGCCGAGATTTTATTGTTACGGGATGTCGTCAAGATTACTTTATTGGGTAACGAAAATGAAATCCGTCAAAAAATCCAGGCTCTGGCATTGAATTTGGCTGGCGTGGAAATCATTGATCCCATGCTCTCGGAATTGCGGCCATTGTTTGCTCAAGCATATTATGAAGCTCGCAAACATAAAAACATCATCTACGATACCGCATTCGATTTAATGGCAGATGTCAGTTATTTCGGTACATTGATGATACATCTGGGATTTGCCGACGGAATGGTTTCCGGTGCAGTGCATTCCACTCAACACACCATTAGACCGGCTTTTGAAATTATTAAAACCAAACCAGATGCCAGCATCGTTTCCAGTGTGTTTTTTATGTGCATGGAAGACAGAGTGCTGGTTTATGGCGACTGTGCAGTTAATCCGAATCCAAACGCTAAAGAACTGGCCAATATAGCCATCAGCGCTGCCGATACCGCCAAAATGTTCAATATCGAACCGCGTGTGGCCATGTTGTCGTATTCCACCGGCGATTCCGGTAAAGGTGAAGCAGTGGATAAGGTTCGCGAAGCCGTGAATATTGCCAAAGCCCTGCGCCCGGATTTAATGCTGGAAGGCCCCATGCAATATGATGCCGCTGTTGATTCTGATGTAGCCAAAACCAAATTGCCGGATAGTGAAGTAGCTGGGCAGGCGACAGTGTTTATTTTTCCGGATCTGAATACCGGCAATAACACCTATAAAGCTGTACAACGATCTTCAGGAGCGATTGCTGTCGGCCCGGTTTTACAGGGTTTGAATAAACCTGTGAATGATCTGAGCAGGGGATGTACAGTACCGGATATTGTCAACACGGTCATTATCACAGCCATTCAAGCCCAGGAGAACACCAAGTCATGATTAGCAGATATTTAATTCCAGGCCTTCTGCTATACCTGCATTCATTTGCTGCAGGTGCAGTCACTCGAATTGCCATTCTGGACTTTGAACTCAAAGATTTAACCTTGGCACCGGGCATACCTGCAGAAATCAAACGCACCGAGTCAATCAAACCGTTGCTTGAAAAAGAATTGAGTTCCGCAGGTTATGAATTGGTGTCGATTCCGCTTGCTGCACAGCGCGCTGCTGATAGTGGGGTGGGTTATCTATTTGACCATAACGACGTGGCGTCTAATCTGGGCAAACAATTTGGTGCGGATTATATTTTGGTTGGTCGTTTGCATAAACCCAGTTTTTTATTTGCTTATTTAATGGCGAATCTGGTCCGTGTCAAAGATCAAAAAGTGCTGGATCATTTTATTACTGAATCTAAAGGCCCCAATGTAGAGCTTGTGATCAAGGCAGTCGAAAACCTGGCTGACAAAATTGATAACAGACTTGAGAACCGCTATACCCCGCCACCGCCAGGCAATACTGGCAAATAACAATCAAACCATCCACAGATGGACTAATGTCCTCAATCTCTGATTAATGAACCGGTAAAAACGGCTCATTCTTTACTTTAAATTTAATTCAATTTGTCTTCAGCATGAAAATTTTAGTGATTAATGCAGGTAGTTCGTCGATCAAGTACAGTTTGTTTGAAATGGACAGTCACTCAACATTGTTGAGTGGTTTGATTGAACGGATCGGTGAAACACAAGCCGTGCATCGTTATCAGGTGGCGACTAATGAAACACATACCACTGAAACAAACTTACCGAATCACCAGCAGGCTCTGAGTGAACTGTTTAAGGTTATCCACGATACCGGGGTCATTCAAGTGGGTGAATTGGCCTGTATCGGTCATCGGGTTGTCCATGGCGGCGAGCAATTTCAAAAACCGGCGTTGATAGACTCCCAGGTATTGAAACAAATTGCCGCCATGATTCCATTGGCACCATTGCACAATCCCGCCAATTTATTGGGAATTGAAGAAGCTTTGCGTTTGATGGGTGAGATACCTCAGGTAGCGGTATTTGATACAGCTTTTCATCAGACTATTCCAGACTATGCCTATCGCTATCCTTTGCCGGAAAACCTTTATCGCGACCATGGCGTACGGCGATATGGTTTTCATGGCACCTCTCATGCTTATGTTGCCAAACAGGCGGCTGACTTATTAGGCAAACATATGCAAGCCTTGAACCTAATTACCTTGCATTTAGGCAACGGTGCCAGCGTGACTGCGATTGAAAACGGGCTAAGTATTGACACTTCGATGGGCATGACGCCATTGGAGGGCTTGATGATGGGTACCCGTTGCGGGGATATTGATCCTTCCCTGCATTTTTATTTATGTCGAACACTAGATTTGAGCATCGAAGCAGTCGAAAGTTTATTGAACAAAAATAGCGGCTGCAAAGGCGTGTGTGGAGAAAATGACATGCGTACCATTCATCAATTGGCCGATGCTGGCAATGACGCTGCCCGTTTGGCTTTAGCGATGTATGCTTATCGTATCAAAAAATATATTGGCGCTTATTTTGCGGTGTTGGGTCGAGTGGATGCTTTGGTATTTACCGGTGGCATTGGGGAAAACGATGCCTGGTTGCGCCAACGCTGTTGTGAAGGTTTAACCGGGTTAGGCATTGGTATAGATAATGACAAAAATCAAGCAGTTGAACACCCCATAGGCGAGATTAACTCCCTGGACTCGCTAGTCAAAGTGCTGGTAATCAACACTCATGAGGAATTGGAGATCGCGATTCAGGCCAAAGCTTGCTTGGCGATTTAAAGGATTTGACCCGGCAATCCCACCGACTTTAGCCAGTGGGATACTGCAGATAACTGAATGATAATCAGCTTGCCTGACCAATTTCACTGGCTTCCGGGACTTCAATCAGCCCACCGGTTTTGACGTCATAGATGTAGCCATAAACCGGAATGTCCCCAGGCACCAGGGGATGATTCTTGATGCGTCTGACATCTTCAACGACGCTGGCCGCCAGATCACTGATGGTCAGCCAGTTGATGTATTTGCCTTCGGTGCAGCCTGGGCCTTCACAGCAATCATGCCAGCCGGAAGCATCAACACTGGCTGTTTTCAGGCTGCTGGCCAGCAGCCCGCTCATGATGTCGTTGGTGAAGGTTTCCATGCCGCAGTTGGTGTGATGAATCACAAACCACTCTTTGGTGCCCAGTAGTTTGTAAGAAATGACCAGCGAACGAATAGCGTCGTCACTGGCGCGTCCGCCAGCATTTCGAATTACATGCGCATCACCTTCCGATAAACCAGCGTATTTCGCAGGATCCAGTCGTGCATCCATGCAGGTCAGGATGGCAAATTGCCGTGCGGGTGGCATGGCAAGATTGCCTTTGTCGAATTCGGCGACGTAGTTGCGGTTAGCTAGCAGTACTTCATTTAAAATTTTGCTCATAAAAAACCTCTGTGGATGAAAAAGTGCCCGATTTTGTAGTTCTATTTAGGCGGAAAAGCATTCAATCAAACAGATTGTAACAGTCGAGCGTAAGGTTTAAATATCTCGTTAGGTTTATAAAATATAAACTCATGGTTTATATTAAGCTGCATGGATAAATTCAACAATATGCAGGTTTTTTGCCGAATTGTAGAACTTGGCACCTTTTCGGCGGTTGCCAAAGAGATGAAGTTATCGACCATGATGATTAGCAAATACATGGCGCATCTGGAGTCTTCTTTGGGAGTGGCTTTGCTCAGTCGAACCACCCGAAGTTTGAGTCTGACCAGCGCAGGCGAAGCTTATTATCAGCGCAGTAAACAATTGTTGGAAGATTTGGCTGAACTGGAAACAAGTACCGCACAGCTTGGCGAACGGGTAAAAGGTCAGATCAAAATCAGTGCCCCGATTGATTTTGGCGGTATCTACATGGTGCCGGCGATTGAAGGTTATTTAAAGGCCTATCCTGAAGTTAAAGTCTTGATGTCTTTGGATAACAAACCACCTAATTTACGTGAGGGTAGTTTCGATATTTCCCTGTTGGTGACTGATAAACTTGATCCTGGCGTGGTGGCCCGCAAAATCGCCGAGACCGAACTCTGCACCTACGCTTCACCGCGCTATCTTGCTGAGAAAGGTTGCCCACTTACTATCGATGATCTGACTAAGCATCAATGTTTGCATTATGTGGATACGCCGCATGGGGAATACTGGTTATTCAATGCGGATGGCGCGTTGAAAAAAATCAAACTGGATTGGGTGTTGGCTTCCAATAATGGCCGAGCTCTATGTCAGGCTGCGGCCATGGGCATGGGGATTGTTCAGGCACCACATTTATCGGTAATCTCCTATTTAAACAATGGTGAGCTGGTAGAAATTTTGCAAGATTTCCGCCGACCTGCATTATCAATTTACGCCACTTATCTACAGCGCCGTTTCTATCCGGCCAAACTGACATCGTTTATTGATTTTTTGTTGATGTATTTTGAGCGGTGACCGTGTGTGACTTAATCTGGCCATACTGAAAGTACTTGTTGTATTTGCGCCTGATCGGGCAATCCAGGCCTGGCCCCGATTTTGGTACAACAGTAGGCGCCGGCTGCGCTGGCGTAACGTAATGTTTCCTGCCATAACATATTTGCACTTAATGCTGCGGCAAAAGCGCCGTGAAATGCATCCCCAGCACCTGTCGTGTCTATGGCCTCGATGCTGGGTGAGGCTAAGCTGCCGGATTCTTGTCCACGCTGCCAGATCAGTCCGCGTTCACCCAGGGTAATCACCACAACAGGTGCAAAAGCCGCTAGTTTTGTCAGTGCCAGATGTTCATCTGCGGCATATTGCAAGGCAAATTTTTCAGAACAAACCAGATGGCTGACTTTGTCCATCAATAACCGGGTGCCGTCATGCAAAGACCCCGCGTCCAACACGCTGGGGAGTGCATGATTGGGGTATTTTTGTAATAAATCTAGGGAAATATTGGGTTCATGACCATCGAATAATAAAACTTTACATTCGAGTTCACTGAAATCGATGCTATTCCTAGTCAAGGCTTGTGTCGAACCTTTGTAATTTAACAAGGCTCTTTTGCCATCGGGCTTGACCAGAATGGTAGACAATGGGGTAGGGGAGTTATCTCGTTGGATAAACTGGCAATTTACACCCGCTGAATCTAACTCCTGTAAATGCAGGTCGCCATAAATGTCGCACCCCAAATAACCGGCAAAAGCAGCTTTAAATCCCAGTTTGGCGATTGTGACAGCCGCATTGGCCGCTGGCCCGCCTCCGCAACCCAGTAAATCATCGGCAAACAGTTTTTCATCTTCCGCTGGATGATGGGGTATGGAAAACACTAGATCATAACTGGCATGACCTACACAGATAACATCCGTTTTTACCAGGCTATTAGACATTGAAAAGCATTTCCAGAAAAAATTCGATTTAAAAAACGGCTTGTAACGATGATTATTTTAATCCTGGATACGTTGAAGGTGTAAATTCTTGGGATTGTTTAATATTTGGAGTCTTTGCAAGATTGTTTAATCAGGCACTTTTAGTGATAATGCATGCTGTTTGGGCATTTTATTAGATGAGATAAATTGTATGAATGAACTCATGTCATTTGGAATTGAGTTAATGTTAATTGGGATGGGTACAGTTTATTGCTTTTTAGCCCTGCTAATTGTGGCAATTAAGACGATGTCTTCCCTCGTAATGCGTTTTTTTCCAGATATACCGATGAATCAACATCCCGGTTCCCACCATGGTGATGACTTGGGAACTATCGCGGCAATTAGTGCAGCTGTTCATCAATATCGGCTTAAACATCAAAAAAAAGATTAACCCCTTGTCTCAAGCGGTTTAGGCACACCGCGCTCATACCCACAAGGTATTTCGTTAATAACCCATATGGTATTCATAAGGAGAATATAGAGTGGCAAAGGTAAAAAAACCTTTAGGTATCACTGAAGTCGTACTACGCGACGCGCATCAATCGATTTTAGCGACCCGTCTGCGTTTAGAAGACATGCTGCCGATTTGCGAGCAGCTGGATCAAGTTGGTTATTGGTCTATCGAATCCTGGGGCGGCGCTACTTTTGATGCCTGTATTCGTTATCTTGGCGAAGATCCTTGGGAGCGTTTGCGCTTGTTGAAAAAAGCCATGCCCAATACGCGGCAGCAAATGCTGTTTCGTGGCCAAAATATCCTGGGATACCGTCATTACGCTGACGATGTGGTGGATAAGTTTGTCGAGCGTTGCGTGGTTAATGGTATTGATGTGTTCCGCATTTTTGATGCCATGAATGATATGCGTAACATCGAACGTGCGGTTAAAGCCGTTTTAAATACCGATGCGCATGCCCAAGGTACTATTTCCTATACCACCAGCCCTGTGCACACCATCGCCAAGTGGGTAGAGCAGGGGCGTATCATCGAGGATATGGGTGCACATTCCATTTGTATCAAAGATATGGCAGGCCTTTTGACGCCTTACGATGCTTATGAATTGATTAGCAAATTGAAAAAGGCAGTGTCTATTCCTATTCATATGCAATGCCACGCCACAACGGGTCTGAGCGTAGGAACTTACATCAAAGCAATTGAAGCCGGACTGGATAACGCCGATACTGCAATTTCCTCGATGAGCATGACTTATGGACATAGCCCCACAGAAACCATAGTCGCCAGTTTGCAAGGTCAGCCCACCGACACAGGGCTGGATTTGGTTAAATTGGAAAAAATTGCGGCTTATTTCCGCGAAGTGCGTAAAAAGTATGCGCAATTTGAAGGCAGCCTCAAAGGTGTTGATGCCAGAATTCTGATCTCGCAAGTACCGGGCGGCATGTTGACCAATATGGAAAGCCAGCTTAAAGAACAGGGGGCGGCCGATAAGTTTGATGAGGTGTTGCAGGAAATTCCACGGGTTAGGGAAGATTTGGGGTTCATTCCCTTGGTGACTCCGACTTCTCAGATTGTTGGTACTCAAGCCGTGTTGAACGTGTTGGCCGGCGAACGCTACAAAACGATTAGTAAGGAAGCCGCTGGTGTACTCAAAGGCGAATACGGCGCAGCACCCGCACCCGTCAACAAAGAACTGCAAGCACGGGTACTTGAAGGCGCACAGGCCATCACTTGCCGTCCGGCAGATTTATTGCAACCGGAGATGGATAAGCTGGTTGCCGAGGTTAAACGAAAAGCTGAAGCTGAGCATGTCCAATTGTCAGCGTATATAGAAGAAGATGCCTTGATTGATGGGATGTTCGCTCAAATTGGCTGGAAATTTATTCAAAATCGCGGCAATCCTGAAGCCTTTGAGCCCGTTCCCAACCCTGATTCACTGAAGCCTGCTGCAACGCCTCAGAATGCCAATCCTGCCGGAGCAACGGAAAAGTACACGGTTAACGTCGATGGTCGTAATTACAATGTGGCTGTTGGGCCAGCAGGCACTAATTTTTCTATTCAAGCAGCGCCGAGTACTCCCATTGGCCCTGACTTAGTGGTGACTCCACCCATTATTAGTGGACATGGCGTGGTGGTTTCGCCTTTAGCGGGTGTGGTTCTTAAAGTCAATGTCAATATAGGTGCACATATTGCCGAAGGTGATGTGGTTTTAGTCATGGAAGCCATGAAAATGGAAACCGAAATTCGCGCAAAAGTAGGTGGCATCGTATCAGCAGTCAACGTAAGACAAGGCGATAGCGTTTCAGTTGGCGACGTGTTGGTAACCCTTTGATCAAGTATTTGGCCTTGTGTCTCCTTTCGAAATAATCTAGAGCATTCATGGAAAACTTAAAACTGTTGTGGGAAAGTACCGGCCTCTATAATTTTACCGGTCCCCAAGCGATTATGATGGCCGTAGGCTTCTTGTTGCTGTTTTTGGCCATTAAAAAAGGTTTCGAACCTTTGCTATTGCTGCCGATTGGGTTTGGAGCCATTCTCAGCAATATCCCGGTAGCAGGTATGACCGAGGAAGGTGGGGTGCTGTATTATCTGTATAGCGGCATCAAATCCGGCATGTTTCCCTTGTTGATTTTTATGGGTGTCGGAGCCATGACTGATTTCGGCCCCATGCTGGCCAATCCCAAAACTTTATTTTTAGGGGCGGCGGCCCAATTCGGGATTTTTGCGACTTTGTTAGGGGCATTGGCGCTTAACGTCGTGCCTGGTATGGACTTTACATTAAAACAGGCTGCAGCCATTGCCATCATTGGTGGTGCTGATGGACCTACTGCAATTTATGTGGCTTCAAAGTTGGCGCCGGAATTACTCGGTGCGATTGCTGTGGCGGCTTATTCCTATATGGCACTGGTGCCGTTGATTCAACCACCGATCATGAGAGCCTTGACCACTGAAGCTGAACGCAAAATAGAAATGCAACAGCTCAGAAACGTCAGTCAAAAGGAAAAAATCGTTTTCCCGCTATTGTTGGTGATTTTGACTGCTTTGCTGTTACCTTCTGCAGCACCTTTGGTTGGCATGTTTTGCTTGGGTAATCTGATGAATGCATCCGGTGTCGTGGATCGTTTAAGCAAAACTGCGCAAAATGAATTAATCAATGTTGTGACGATTTTTTTGGGGTTATCGGTGGGCTCGAAATTGAGCGCCGACGCTTTCTTGAAGGTGGAAACCCTAGGTATATTGGGTTTGGGGGCTGTCGCATTTGCGATTGGCACCGCCAGTGGAGTCATCATGGCTAAAATCATGAATCGCTTCAGCAGCACGCCCATCAATCCTTTAATCGGTGCCGCTGGTGTTTCGGCAGTACCTATGGCGGCTCGGGTTGCCAATAAGGTAGGCCAGGAAAGCAATCCTTATAATTTCTTATTGATGCATGCGATGGGGCCTAATGTGGCCGGTGTAATCGGTTCGGCTGTAGCAGCCGGGGTATTATTGAGTTTGATTCGTTAAAAACGCCATTAAACTAAATCCTCAGGCTCTAACTTGAAAAGTCTCGGATTAAAACCCAGGTCTTTCATGGCTTCCTGATGATCAAAAATCAAATCCTGATTCATGCGTTCGGCCATAGCCAATTTCCATTGACGATATCGGGGAAAACAGCGCAATACCATGATTGTCAGTTGCATTAAACGGATGGGTATTTTTAAAAATAGGGGTGTTTTACCTATGCTGATAAAGATGCGTTCAACCATTGCTTTGTAGGTAATTGTTTCCCCGCCTGACAGGTTATAGCTTTTATTTGCAGCCGCTGGTGAAGATAAAGCTGATAAAACCGCCCAGGCTACGTCTTTTACATGTACTGGTTGCCTAAGACCTTTAGCTTTGCCAATCAAGGGAAAAAAGCCAAAACGGCGAATCAAACCGGCTATTTCAGTTATGTTTTTGTCCTGTCCTAAACCATAAATCAACGTCGGCCGCATAATTGTCCAGACAATCTGGTTTTCTTCTGCCCAGCATTGCAACTTAGCCTCAGCTTCAATAATATTTTGCGCCAATAACTTTTCTGAATCGTCTGACGATTGTGACTTTGTATATCGGCTGGTTGATGATAAGGCGATGATATGCCTGGCACCGCAAGCTTTTAGAGTTTCAAAATACTCTGAAATGACCCAAATGGGGGCAAGGCAAATCCAATAGGGAATAGCATCAATGTAGGACTCAGGTAGTGAATTGGATGATTTCCAGATGAGTGTTTCAGTGGAAGGGAAATTGGATTGACGTGAAAACGCTACAACCTTACAGTGCGCATCAGACAATAATGGCAAGATGCATCGACCTACCATGCTAGTTGCGCCGATAACCCCAACCACTCGATTTTCAAACATGGTTAAGATTCGGCTTGTTGAACTGTACAAAATAAATAATAAGTAGCGACCAGTAAAAATCGAAACCAAACGCCGAAAACGACCAGACCCATTAATAATCCCGGGTACTGGTGTCTGAAAAACTTTTTGTAAAAGCGTACCATGCCTTTGTGTTTATGAAATTCGACAAATATGGGTCTTGATCTACCACAAAAACCCTGTTCATGGATGATTTTAGCGTTGGGAACAAAGCATATTTTCCAACCATTTTGCCTAAAGCGCATACACCAGTCCAAATCCTCGCAATGTAAAAAATACTCTTGATCCCATACTCCAACATGATCAATAGCCTTACGCTTGACTAACATGCAAGCCCCTGAAATAGCTTCCACTTCAATAGGCTTGGTCGGTAGTTTTTGATTATGTAAATAGAAATCGAAAAATAATTTTGGCCAGCGATGTTCAAAATGATACAAACCAAAAGCCCTGACAAACGAACGCCAGGGGGTAGGGACTGCACGTCGCCCACCAGCTTGCTCGCTACCATCCGGGTGAATTAGAAAACCGCCAACCATTCCAATATTGGTATTGCTTTTTAAGCAGGCAAGCATGTTCGCTAAAGCGTCGGGTGATAACAAGCAATCGGGATTGAAAAATAAGACATAATCATTATGAATATGCTGTAAACCGATATTACAAGCGCTGGCAAACCCCAAATTAGTTGAGTTTTCTATGATTTTTAACTGGGGGTTTTCTCTGACTGTGTCAAGGCTGGAATCTGAGGAGGCATTATCAACCAGAATAATTTCACTGATATCAGGGCAATCCAACAATGAATTAACACTGATATTCAGTAAACAGCCTGCATTGAAGTTGACAATGATTGCCGACACTTTATCTGTCATTAATGTTGCTTATGTTTGTTGAAAAGAAATCCTTTGTTTAGCGTCTTTAAAATCTCTAATGTAGATGCGGAACGCTGTGTTTGTATGATTTTTCTTTTTTGCCACATTTTCTGGATACCTTTACAGGCATCGATTTTAGCACGAAGTATGATTCGACCTTGTCCCTTAATTGCAAAATAGCATACCGAAAATAAGTTTAAACCCAAATGCAGCGGTAAAAACAGCCAAATCAAAAACCCTGGCATGTTTTTAAGATAAGCCCAGACTAAATTCCGGTGACCTTGGTAAACACAAAAATTGCTAGCTTGCCCCCCAGTGGACGCTGAACCTACATGTCTCACGACAGCGTTAGCCACTAATAGGGCTTTATGCCCTGCCAATTGGAGTCGAAAGCCCAGGTCAATGTCCTCAATGTAACAGAAAAAGTCTTCATCAAAACCGCCAATGTCGATTAACAACTGACGTCGATAGAGAGCCGCCGCTGCACAGGGGCTGAAAATGGTCTTATTATCAAGTTTATCGGATGGCATAACTGCCGTACGGTGTCGGTCACGCCAAACTAATCCGCTAACATGATAGATATCGCCCGCCCCATCAATCACATCAGGATTTTCATCACATAATTGCAATGAACCAAACGCAGCAACATCAGGATTCACAAGAGCGGCACTCAGCAGGTTTTCCAACCAATCTGTTGCTGGAAACGCATCTGGATTGAGTAAGGCAATGTATTCAGTCGTGCACTCAAATAATGCACGATTATTAGCGGCTGCAAAACCCAAATTCGAATTTAACCTGTAGACACGAATTCGATGATTCGCGGGCAGCAAACTCAGGGAATCATCCTGACTGCCATTATCCATAATCAGGATCAAACGCGGTACTAAGGACTGTTTTAGTAAATGATCTATGCATTTACCCA
>CAZJYS010000003.1:0-34017 GCA_964550075.1 uncultured Methylomonas sp. | reverse complement strand
TTTATCAGCTGATGATTCGAAGCCCTTTTTCGGCACTTTAAATCAGAATAGCTAGCGCATCATTTAAAGTCAGTACTCTATCGTACAATCACTTAATGGTGAAATTGGAAACGACCAAAAATTGCCTTAAACATAATCGATGCACTATAGCGATTTGTAATAGCCTGGAAGCAATCGCGCTCGGCAAGTCCAACGATCAAGCAGGCGTTCGAACCTTGGCTTTTTCCAGCAGGCGAAACGTGTCATTAAATTCCTGGTTCGGTTAACCGTATCCAAAAAACCTAAACCCGATTGAGTTTCTGATTTTTTCGGATAACACCATAAAGTGAAAAACAAATTGAGTCGGTGTAGCAACGCATTTAGATAAAAAGATGGACCCTTATTTCTTCATTCTTGAATCGCGACTAGGTTAGCTTTGATGATCATCTGATTATTTACCGATTTAACTTGTTCTAAGCAATTAGCCAAACCAATCGCACGACCCGCTATTTGCTCGGAAGCCACAGTGCCTGATAACGTCACCACGCCATTGCGAGTCATTACATCAATCGGTGCTGGTTTAAGAAAAGTATCCCTTGAAAACCACGATTTGATCTTATTGGTAATCTCTGAATCATCAAGATGATCACCGCTAATCGCAATGGCGTCGACCAGTGCACTTATTGCAGCTCCGACATCTACTGAGTATGAAGGGGAGGCGATATAAGCGTCACTTTTGACAGTCTCTTGCCGAGTATGCTCTTTATCAATATCGGGTAGCGTGGTCGCAAATCCGATGGCAGCGAAGAAACAACTTATCGCAAACATTCTTTTTAACGAGGTATTTTGCAAGTAAACCTGGGTGGTTTTCATAGCTCATTCCTTGACTTGAGTAATGAATACAGAAAACGCGACGTTGATGTTCAGTCAAATCAATGAACAATCAACAAAACTAAAACCAGCCTAAACGGCTGGCTTTAAAAGCCGCAAACAAAATAAAGATCAGTTTGTCTCTCGTCTGTTCGGTAGCGAACATAGGTGTTTAAATTTTTGAAAGAAACAACCTAAATTATTTTGTTACCCAAAAGTAATGAATGTGGAACCCAAGCTAATTTGACTTGGTTTCCACGCGTTGAATCCAGATGGAATCATCAAGATACGTTTAGTTGGGTATCTATTGATTTGCCTACAAAACCCTTCGCCCCTGAATAACTCGCAGCGCTACTACTACCAGCGCAAGCACCAACAAAATATGAATAAATCCACCCATGGTGTACGAGGACACCAAACCGAGTATCCAAAGGACGATTAGGATGATCGCTAAAGTTTCAAGCATGATAATTTCTCCTAAGAAGAGCGACGAATTTAAGTTAAGTAGAAAAAACCTGTCAAAACCGGCAAATGGCTAGTCGTCTTCTAAAAATTGATGGGGTTAATGTTGGGTGGCAACAGTGAGACTCATCTCATCGCACCACCCAAGCTAATTTATTTACCTTCTTTTATATCCTGTTTCAGGTCGCCATAACCTTTTTGGGCTTTGCCAACATTCTTTTGGATATTACCTTCGACTTCCATGCCTTTGTCGTCCAATACCTTGCCTGTGACTTCCTTGACGGCGCCTTTGGTTTCTTCGACACGACCATCGACTTGATCTTTGTTCATGGGCGCTGCTATTTTGCTATCTTCGGCGTAAGCGCTTAACGAACAAACTGACAACAGAATGCCAGCCCATAGGCCTGCCAGTATTTTTCGGTTTTGTTTCATCAGTATTTCCTGTCAAGTTTAAACACGACGTGAACTGCAGATTTTGCGGATTTAATCTTCAGTAGCTTTGTGGATATCTTGCTTTAGATCGCCAAAGCCGGATTGCACCTTGCCGACGTTTTTTTGCACATTGCCTTCTATTTCCAGCTCCTTATCATCCAGCAATACACCGGCAGCTTCTTTGGCTTTACCTTTAACTTCTTCGAATCGGCCTTTGACTTGGTCTTTGTTCATGAGTGTCTCCTGATTGAAAAATTTAGTTTTTATACAAGCGCGGTACAGTTTCTCCTCGCTTGCTAGAGACAATACAGTGATCAGCGGGCAGAGTCGGTGCGGAAACGCACATAGATTAAGAGTTAGAACAGAGCTGTTAACGGCCTATGCCGGTTATCGCAAAAGAGAGATGAGCTATAAATTTAATTGAGCTCGATGCGGGTATTGGTTTGAAATAAATGCTCAAATTCGACGGCAGTGACCGGTTTTGAGAAGTAATAGCCTTGGCCGTAATCACAACCGACACCCAGCAACAAATCAAGCTGTTCAGCAGTTTCAATCCCTTCTGCGATGACTTTCATGCCCAGAATGTGCGCCATTTGAATGATGGTTTCGCATAAGGCCATATCGGTGGAATGGGCGGTTAAATTGGAGACAAACCCCTGATCTATTTTCAAAAAATCGATATGGTATTTTTTTAAATAAGACAATGATGAATAACCGGTGCCGAAGTCGTCCAGCGAGGTTTGCATACCTGCATTTTTAAATGCCAATAATTTATCCACCACAATTGCCGAGCTATCCAGCAATAATCCTTCGGTAATCTCCACGGCAATACAACCGCCCGGTAAACCCAATTGTTTTAAATGTTCAAACCAATCCAACATTTTGTCACTGTTGTTATGAAATTGAGCCGGTGATTTATTGATGCTGATCTGAAATTGGGCGTGATGGTGAAGACGCCAGTTGCAGACTTGATTGGCGACCTCATGAAACACCCAGCTACCGAGTTCGGTAATCAATCCGGTATCTTCGGCGATCGGAATAAATTCATCCGGACTGACCAGTCCTCGCGTGGGATGTTGCCAACGTATCAAAGCCTCAGCCTTGCGGATTACTCCGGTAGACAATTCCACTATCGGTTGGTAGGCCACCCAGATTTGCTTATCGGCCAACGCGTGGCGAAGGTCGTTAGTCAGTCGTAAGCGATTTTCCGAGGCTTCCTGCATCGCTGGCGTAAAGTAGCAATAACGGCTGCGTCCCAAATTCTTGGCGGTATACATCGCCTGATCGGCTTTTTTCAGCAAGTCTTCCAGGTTGTAAGCATCGTCCGGATACAGGGCAATACCGATGCTGACCGAAACATAACAGCGCTCTTCTTTTAACTGGAATGGCTCTACCATGGTTTGCAGTATGCTTTGCGCAACCCGATCGATACTATTCAGATCATGCAACTCTCCCATAATCAGCGTGAATTCATCACCGCCCGGTCGTGCCAGGGTATCGGTTTCACGAATACATCGATTCAAACGAAGTGTGGTTTCCTGTAACAACAAGTCCCCGGCATCGTGTCCCAGCGTGTCGTTGATGTCTTTAAAATGATCCAGATCGAGAAACATCAAAGCCAGCTTTTGCTGCTCACGTTGGGTTTTATTCATCGCCCGCTGTAAACGATCCAAAAACAGCCGTCGATTGGGTAAACCGGTAAGCGGATCAATATTGGCTTGTTTACGTATCACTTCTTCTGATTTGCGTTGCTCGGTAATATCGGAAGACATAGCAACGCGGCGGATTACCTTACCATGGGCGTCGTAAACGCTGCTGATTGATAGACGAGCCAGATATACCTCGCCGTTTTTACGCTGATTCCAAATTTCACCTTGCCATTGGCCGGTTTTATTCAGGCTTGTCCACATCTTTTGATAATAATCCTGATCGTGATGATCCGATTTCAATAAAGACGTCAATTGGCCGATGGCTTCGGCTTCCGAATACCCCGTCAGTTTGCTGAAGGCGGGATTGATGGCAGTGATTCTATTGTCGGTATCCGCCACCAGTATGGCTTCTTCAATGGACAAATAGACAGTTGCCGCCAGTTGCAGTTCTTGCTCACTGACTTTACGCTCTGTAATGTCGGCCATGGCTGCCAGACAAGTTTGCTTGTTAGCATCGGCAACGGCATAAATAGCCACCCACAGTCGAGTCCGGTCAACCTGTAACTCAAGCTCACAGCGTTGAGCCTGGGGTTGGACAAACACGCGTTCCAAAAATTCGTTGAAGAGCGGTTGATATTCTCTGCAAATATACTGGATGAATGCTTGATCTATGATCTTGCTGCGGACTATGCCCAGCAAATGCTCACCATGCAGGTTGGTTTGATGAACCATGCCGTCAATGTTCAAGATGAAGTAAGCCACTGGGGAAAAATTGAATAATTCGGTATAGCGTTCCAACGATTGTTCGGCTTTGGTATTGGCTTCCCGCAAAGCCTCGTTTTGCAATTCCAGTTCAATTTTATGCACTTGCAATTCATACAGTAGCCGAGGTTTTGATTCGTCGGTTACCTTCGGCTTTGCCTTGATCTTGACTAAATGCCGTTCGGCCAGTTGTCGCAACTCGTTGATCTTTGATGGGTGGTCACTCCGATGTTTCATGGCTGTTCCTTAATTTGGCTTGCAGCTGCCGGGGTTCGGAGTGGGCGAAAAGTGATCTTGAAACCGACGATCAGGTCGTCACCCGATAGCATGCATTCAAATCTATGTCGTTCACTGATAAATATTCCTTGACGTTATCGCTTCGTGGATAGAACGGCTAATGCATCTGTTTGTTATGCATAGGCTTACCCGAATGCCGGGACATGGATTTTATGTGCTCGGCTTTCATTAATTCCAGTTGTTGATCTTTTAAAGCCTGTTGTTTTGCCGGGTCGGTTTCGGCCAGAATTTTGCTGGATAAGTCATGCATGGCCAGTAAATGGGCCTGTCTTTCCTTGAGGTGGGCTTCCATTTTGGCGGGATCCATCGGCTGCTGCCCGGAGTCCATCGTCATCGCGTCATTCATGTGCGATTCCTTATTTTGCTCGGCACTACAGACGGTGCTGAAAGGGATTATTAGTGAAAAAGTCAGGGTTTGCAGTAAACGTTTCATGGTTGATCTCCTGGGATATAACATCGAGGCAGCTGTAGAAAAAGGCTGGGCCTGACGAATAAATTACAGGGGATCAGTTTTTATGTCTGTACGTTGTCACACATTGAAAATGTTAGGCTTATTTACTTTGAGTCAGTTGGATCTTTACGAATGATGTCAGTTAAAGCCACTAACAAAAGAGCAGGGGTTTCCTCTGATTGCTGGCGCCGACAATCCAGATGAGCATGAAACTGACACCCGCCAGCCGGTATCATTTCCAAACCCAATGACTGTTTCTCTGTACTGGTTGCGGTCATCATATTAATACGGCGGCAATACCAATGATCAATGTGTTCAGGCGCGACATATTTAGAGAAGCGTTGTTTGAGCAATTCGGCGCGTTCCGTCTCTAAAAGAGCAGCGCCAGTCAGGTTGATTTCAATGATACGGTCTTCATGATCAATAGTGAGCAGGCCTACCGGGGCAAACTCATAGAGGTCTTTGTAGCGTTCCTGTTTATCTGCCAACTCATGGTAGATTCTGCGTAGTTCTTCATTTTGCATCTCCAACTCGATCTTATGAACCAGCAGTTCATGCAGCAATACATCGGTGGGTTTGGTCGCCATTTCTTCGGGTGACATGCTGGCCACCAGCGCTTCGGCCCCGACTCTTAATGATTTACGCCTTTCGATTCCATCCCATTTCTGGCTCATGTGTATTCATCCTTAATCGGCGTATCGCCGATAGTTTTTCGTTAGATTGAATTTTACGGAGGGTCTTAAGCAGGACTTAAACTCTATCGCGCTCAGTCTACCGTGTATGTACGCTAACGCACTGTGTTTTTTTGCGGTCCGGCGTCTAATTCATCCAAAGCTACCTGCTTCATCAATGCTTCGCGGGATTTTGAGCAGGGTAATCGTTCTGAAGTTCAGTGTTTGATGCTTACAGCAGTTTATTGCTTAGCCTTCATCAACCCAGGAATACCCGTCAGATTAGTAGCAGGTGCTGAACAGCCTGAAGCGTGTCGTTTGAAGTTGATGCGCATCCGTACTTTAGTGCGTCCTATCTACTGGTCTTTAACCATAAGGATTGAAAATCATGAATATATTTATACCCCTCAGATTATCCCAAACCCTGCAATACCCCAGTGCCGTTCTGGCTAGCGTATTGCTGATTGCCGGTTGCTCAGGCATTCCGCCCACCGAACAAATCGCAGTTTCCAAGGCGGCTGTCAACACTGCCAGTAGCGCTGGCGGTACCCAGTTTGCCCCCGTGCCCATGCGAACGGCGATGGAAAAAATGGATGCCGCTGAGCGGGCCATGGTGACTAAAGATTATCCACTTGCGCTGCGGCTGGCGGAACAAGCTCAGGTCGATGCGCAATTAGCCGCGTCCACTGCCCGATCGATCAAAGCTCAAAATGCAGCTACTGAGTTGCAGCAAAGCAATCGCGTGTTACGTCAAGAAATAGACCGTAGCACCCAATAACCTAATATGGATTCAGTCATGAACAAATTTCAAAAATTACCCCTCGCACTGATGGTTGCGGTCATCGTATCCGGTTGTAGTTCAGTACCATACAACGCCAACCTGGCCGAAGCCCATAACAGTTTTAACGACGCCCGATTCAATTCCGAAATCAGCACTCAAGCGCCACTGGAATTAAAACAGGCTTCAGACACTCTGAACAAAGCGGATGTAGCTTTAAAAGAAGATGAAGATAAAGAAGCTGTTGATCATCTGGCTTATCTTGCCAAGCAGCAAGTGGCTATTGCTCAGGTCACTGCGCAACGTAAAACCGCTGAAACAGTCGTCAACAAAGCCGATGCCAGTCGCAGTAGTGTGCAACTGGATGCCAGAACAGCCGAAGCGGATGCCGCAAAATTATTGATAGAGCAACAAAACATATTGATCAACGAACTCAATGCGCAGAAAACCGAACGTGGATTGGTGATTACTTTGAGCGATGTGCTGTTTCGAACCGATAAAGCCCAACTGCAATCAGAAGGTCTGCGTAACGTCGACAAACTGGCCGATTTTCTGCATCAATACCCTGGCTATAAAGTATTGGTGGAAGGTTACACCGATAGTCGAGGCAGCGATCAACATAATCAGGATTTATCCAATCGACGTGCTGACTCCGTGAGCCGGGAATTGCTGCACTCCGGGATTTCCCGGGAGCGCGTCATAACCCGTGGTTACGGCGAGGAATATCCGGTTGCCGATAATGACACGGCATCCAGTCGACAATTGAATCGGCGGGTGGAGATTATTCTGTCGGATGCCAATGGCAATATTGCTTCGCGCTGATATTTATTCCTGAAGCGAATCTATCAAAAAAAGAGTAACGCCATGAAATTCAGATATTTTTTACCCTGGCTGATGCTGAGCTTTTTAGTATTTGCTGAAGAAACGCTGCTTGTCACTCAAACTCAAGGCGATATCAGCTTTATCAGCGGCGGGGTAGGGGGCGATGAGCGGGATGCCATGCAAGCCATCAGCAAAAATTACAATTTGAATTTGCTGTTCTCCCTTGATGGCAGTGGTGAGTATCTCAGTGATGTCCAGGTTCGCATCAAAGACACGGCTGGCAATAGTTTGCTGGATACCGTAGCCGATGGGCCGATGTTTTTTGCCAAGCTAAAGCCGGGGCGTTATGACTTGAACGTCGAACAAAGCGGTCACTCGATCGAGAAAACGATTGTTATTGATGGCAAGCAGAGAGCCAGACTGTCTTTGAGTTGGCCGCAAACAAATAATCACTAATCCCTGATTAGTGATCCTTCTCTTTAATTGTTAACACAAGTTAAGTATGAAAACCAAAAATGAATACATAGAAATTCTGGCCACCGAACTCAGAGAACTCAGTGGCCAAATCGACGAACTGACTGCCAAGACCGAGAAGGCCGCAGCCCTTGTCAAACTGAATTACGCCGAAGACCTGGAGGCCTTGCGAGCCAAACAGCACAGCGCGGTCGAAAAAATGAAAGAGCTGGACGAACATCGGGGAGAGGCTTGGGAGGATTTGAAAGATACGGCAGATGTCATCTGGAAGGATTTGAGAACCGGGTTGGCTAGCGCGGTAGCCAAGTTTAAATAATTGTTTTCAGCATAAAGATAGGTTACTACCACGACAAGCATTCAAGGAACTTCATATGCGCAGTAAACCCAAGGCCTATTTGATCGGCGGCGGCATAGGCTCTCTGGCCGCGGCTGCTTTTATGATTCGAGATGGCAAAATACCCGGTAACCATATTAGCGTGCTTGAGGCTTCGACCAATATAGGTGGTAGTCTGGATGGTGCAGGTGACCACGAACAAGGCTATTCCATGCGTGGTGGTCGCATGCTGACTACCGATAATTACGAATGTACCTGGGACTTATACAAATCGATTCCGTCGGTGATTCATGATGGTCAGTCGGTTTATGAGGAAACCATAGCCTTTAATAGCAAATACCACTCACATTCTCTGGCCAGATTGGTCGATAAAAGTCGGGCCAAAGTCCCGGTTACAAGCATGGGATTTTCCCTGCAAGACCGCATAGAATTGCTGAAACTGAGCGAAGCCAGCGAAGCTGATTTTGCTGCCAGTTGCATCACAGACTGGTTGTCGCCGGAGTTTTTTGAGACTGAATTTTGGTACATGTGGTCAACCACTTTTGCTTTCCAACCCTGGCATAGCGCGGTTGAGTTCAGGCGCTATCTGCATCGCTTCATGCTGGAGTTTTCCCGCATCGAAACCTTGGCTGGCGTCAAGCGCACTATTTACAATCAGTACGATTCTTTGGTCGTGCCCTTACATTCGTGGTTACAGGTACAAGGCGTGCGCTTTTATACCGATTGTCAGGTTATTGATCTCGATCATAAGGTCAACAATGACGAACTGATAGTGACCGGCATCCACAGTCTGCGCAACGGCAAACGGGAACGCATCAGTGTTGAGAATGGTGATTTGGTGTTTCTGCAAAACGGCTCTATGGCCGATGCATCGTCATTAGGTTCGATGAAAAGTGCGCCAGAAAAAATCAGCAAGGCTGAAAGCTGTGGCTGGACGCTCTGGGAAAAACTGGCTCAGGGGCGGCCGCAATTTGGCAGACCGGCGGTATTCAATAGTTGTATCGCCCAGTCGTGTTGGGAGTCTTTTACCGTCACGCTGAGAAACCCGGCATTTTTTGAGCAGATGACTCAGTTCAGCGGCAATCAACCCGGCAGCGGTGGATTGGTGACTTTAAAAGACTCAAACTGGTTGATGTCGATCGTTTTGGCGCATCAACCCCACTTTCCGAACCAGCCCAAAGATGTGCAAGTATTTTGGGGCTATGGCTTATTTCCTGACCGCATCGGTAATTACGTTGCCAAACCGATGGCCGATTGCAATGGTGAGGATATTCTCATCGAGCTTTGCGGACACCTACGTTTTGATATTCAGATCCTGGATACTGCAAATTGCATTCCTTGCCGTTTGCCTTATATCACCAGCATGTTCATGCCGCGCAGTTGTGGCGATAGACCATTGCCGGTGCCACGCGGATCAAAAAATTTGGGATTCATCAGTCAGTTCGTCGAGATTCCTGAAGATGTGGTGTTTACCGTCGAGTATTCGGTGCGAGCCGCACAGATGGCTGTCTATGAGCTGTTAGGCATTAATCGTCAGATCCCGCCTGTCACGCCACACGATAAATCACTCAGAGTGCAGTTTGAAGCCTTGATCAAGGCTTTGAAGTAATCGCGCGTTGACGCAGAAAAGAACAGCTATAAAGCCAGCAGTTTTGCCTGGGTTTGAAGAAATGATTTGCTAATGAGGCGCAAAAAGCATGAAAAAATCCGGTCTGAGGACTATAGCCGACGCATTTTCACTACGATCGACCTTATCACGGATGCAATTTTGCTGATTGATCTGCCCAGTATGCGATTGGTGCAATTGCATAACTCCGCTTGTCGATTTTACAACCAAACGCATGAGCAATTAATGGCAACCGATCCTTGGAAATTGCTCGCAACCTCGCGAGAGGTGCTTGAACAGATTTACGATAATTTGATCGCAATTGGTCTTGAGACTAAACCCCTGGAGATACGCCAGCAGTCCGAAGGCGGCTCGCCCTTATTGATCGAATTAGGTCACCAAGCTTTGCGTTCTGACGATCAATCGACCTTATGTCCATATTTTTGGAGCAAACTGCATGAAATGGCTGAATAGCACTGAACGATATGGATTAGTGCCCATAGTTTTCCACTGGCTTATCCTGTTCTTATTCTTAGCAGTTTACGCCAGCATTGAGTTGCGGGAGGTTTTTCCAAAAGGCAGCGAGCCTCGCGAGGCTCTAAAATCCTGGCATTTTATGTTGGGGATTCTTATATTTTTATTGCTTTGGCCCCGCCTGATTTCGTTGAGACAGGGGTATTTTCCAAGTATTAACCCGGAACAGCCTTATTGGCAGAAGTTATTGAGCCGGGGTATGCATTTAACCCTTTATGGTTTGATGTTCCTGATGCCGTTAACGGGTTGGCTGCTACTCAGTGCGGAGGCTAAACCGATTCCATTCTTTGGCCTGCAACTTCCGGCGCTGATTAGCGAGAATAAATTCGTGGCAGATTTAAGCAAGGATGCGCACGAACTCCTGGGCACCCTGGGTTATTTCCTGATTGCCCTGCACACGGCTGCCGCTTTGCTGCATCACTATTTTTTTCGCGACAACACCTTACAAAGGATATTGCCCGATTTGCGGGATTAATTTCAGCCATACCAGATCACCACAACACCTCATTTTGTCTGTGGTGTTTTACGGAAGATAGTCACTCTCAATAGCTTGAATCAGGAATCGATATGCAACAGCCAGCAAAGGTCATTCAACCTGTTCAAGGTTTGACAACCGCAATCGCAGTCAAACTCCTCAAAAAGGAAGGTTATAACGAGTTGCCTTCCCCAGACCGGCGCGGTTTTTTTCGTATCGTTTTTGAAGTCATACGCCAACCCATGTTTGCACTGCTGATCGCTGGTGGTGTGGTGTATTTTATGTTGGGTAACCGCATGGAAGCTGGATTTTTGCTGGTGTTCGCTTGTTTGTCGGTTGCAATTACCATTGTGCAGGAATCGCGCAGTGAACGCGTACTGGAAGCATTAAGAAATCTTGCCAGTCCCAGGGCTTTGGTTATTCGTGATGGCAAACGCATTCACATCGCGGGACGAGAAGTGGTTCGTGGTGATTTAATCGTGATCAATGAAGGTGACCGGGTTGCTGCAGATGCGACCTTGATTTGGGCGCAAGATTTGTTGCTAGATGAATCGCTGTTGACTGGCGAGTCCCAGCCAGTCCGGAAATCAGTTCAGGATGTGACTCATCCAGTCCACGATAACCTCACCTTGCCAGGTCCTGGTGGAGATGATTTGCCTTATTTATTTGCTGGCACATTGGTGGTGCGTGGTAGCGGGCAAGCGCTTATCCATGCGATTGGGGCAAACAGTGAAATGGGCAAAATTGGACGAGCGCTGAGCGACATCCAATCCGAACAACCGCATTTGCAACAGCAGATTCAAAAGTTTGTGCGCGCTTTTGCCTTTATCGGCCTATTGGTGGGTACCCTGACTGTTGTGCTATCCGGTTGGTTGCGTGGTTCATGGCTTGAAGCCACGCTAGGTGGTATTGCCATTGGCATGTCTTTATTGCCTGAAGAATTTCCACTGGTGATGGCCGTATTCATGGCTATGGGCGCCTGGCGTATTTCCAAGGCACGGGTGTTGACGCGCCGTTCCTCGGCGATAGAAACCCTGGGCGCTACCACGGTTTTGTGTACCGATAAAACCGGCACACTCACCGAAAATCGCATGACGGTCGTTTCAATTTTTAGCGCAGACTCCGGAATGGCTCAGATTGACAATAAAGAGCTGGATGATGGACTTAAAGCGGTTCTGCACGCCGCACTGTTGGCATGTCCACAGCAAGCCACGGATCCAATGGATTTGTCGATACATACATTGGCGGAAGAGCAAATCAACGCTGAAAAATCAGCCTTTGCCCAACTCAAACTGATACGAGGCTATGGACTTCGACCCGATTTATTTGCAGTAGTAAATATCTATTCGGACAACGGAGCCCCACAGGGAACAGCCTATGCAAAAGGGGCATTGGAAGCCATTGCCGAGTTGTGTCAGCTGTCGCATGAAAGCGTTCTGAAGATTCGTGAACAGGTGGATGCCATGGCGCAACAGGGTGTAAGAGTGCTGTGTGTTGCCAAAACAAAGCCTATTGATGTCTCACAGCCGCAACATCTGCCCGAGTCACCGCGGAGTTTGGCTTTTGAATATCTCGGATTTCTGGGATTTACCGACCCGCTGCGTGAGAATGTGCCGCCGGCTGTCGCTGAATGTCGTTCGGCAGGCATCAGGGTAATCATGATTACCGGCGACTATCCGGCTACGGCCGCTGCAATAGGCTTACAGGCGGGGTTGGACTCCCTGGAATTGTTGACGGGAGACGAGATTGAAACGATGTCTGACGCCGATCTGGCATTACGGGTGAAATCGACCGCGATATTCGCCCGTATAAGACCTAATCAGAAACTGCGCATCGTAGAAAGTCTGAAAGCCAATGGGGAGATTGTCGCCATGACCGGGGATGGCGTCAACGATGCGCCGGCCATCAAGGCTGCGCATATTGGTATAGCCATGGGTGGTCGGGGTACCGACGTGGCCCGTGAAGCATCCGCCATTGTGTTATTGGATGATGATTTTGGTTCCATCGTTAAAACTATCCGGTTGGGTAGACGCATCTACGACAATTTGCGCAAAGCCATCGAATATTTGATTGCTGTGCATATTCCTGTGGCAGGACTGGCGCTACTTCCCTTGATGTTGGGGATGCCGTTGATACTGACCCCGATTCATATCGCTTTTCTGGAAATGGTGATCGATCCAGCCTGTTCGGTGGTATTCGAAGCCGAAAAAGAAGAAGACGATGTCATGTTGCGGCCGCCGCGCGATTCATTGAGTCCATTGCTTTTACCCAAGCGAATTCTGTGGGCAGTCCTGCAGGGCTTCATCGCGCTGGCCATCATGGCGGGGGTTTTTATTGGTGCGGTGCAAATGGGCATGCTTGAAGCGGATGTACGCACAGTCGTGTTTACGTCATTGGTTTTGATCAATATCGCCATGATTTTGGTTAATCGTTCGTTCAAAGCGTCACTGTTTCAGGCTTTACTAAAACCTAACCGCTCGCTATGGGTTTTAATTGGCGCGGTCTTGATCGTACTGGCTGTTGCGGTTTTTTGGCGTCCGGCACAACTATTGTTTCATTTTGGCCATTTGCATTGGGATGAATTAGCGCTGGCGGCTGTCGCGGGGCTTTTGAGCTTACTGCTGTTGGAAGCGATTAAAGCTATTGGCTTTCAGGTGGGAGACGAGAAAAGCAAAGTGCGCCAATCCGTGTAGCTGATCTATGTGCGACAGCGTACAGACCCTGATCATCCTTGTCGTTAAGCTGTGATCTCGCTTTACTAGGAGGTCCGTCATGAATGTTGCAATCGAACCCTTATTGGCCTTGGTGATAGGCATCTTGATTTTGCTGGTGCCCAGGTTTTTAAATTATTTTGTAGCGGTGTATTTGATTGTCGTCGGTGTGTTGGGATTGATACATAGAACTTAAACCCCTTTTGTAACTTTTCGTTCGCTGACTTTAAATCTTTTTAGGCAACTTTATCTGGAGTACCGCCATGTCACTCAGCACAATTTTATTAGTCATACTTCTCCTGATGCTACTCGGCGTCATTCCGGTTTGGCCGCATAGTCGGTCGTGGGGTTATGCGCCCAGCGGAGGCCTCGGCTTGGTTCTACTTATCTTGTTGGTTTTGCTGGTACTCGGCAGGATTTAACCTGATTTGAATTTCTATGCAGCAGTGGGTTTTCCTGAACCAGGAAACCATTGGTACCCGTCACTTTAATTTCCATCACCTTTCGCTAGTCGATTTCATAAATAGCTCCGAAATTTGATGATCGATAAACCATTGGGTTCGGAGCATCAAAACATGGCCAAACGGCGAGAACAAAGACGGCACGTTAGAAGCGAGCATCCGGGCGGAGAGGAAGCACCGATTCGTTTTGAGTTATTCAATACCGAACGACTGGAACAGCATGCGGTGAGTCTGGCGCAAGCGCAAAAAATCACCCATCTTAAGCAAGGCCACAAACTGATTCCGCGCGTGCGTGAGAATGCTTTGGTGTTGCTGGAAGCTTATAAAGCAGTGGCTAAATCGGTTCGTGAGCAGCATGCCATCACACCCGCAGCAGAATGGTTGCTGGATAATTTTCATATTATCGAAGAGCAGGTCAGCGATATTCATGTCGATTTGCCGGAAAGTTATTCGCGGGAACTCCCCAAACTCGCTGAAGGAGTGTTGAAGGGTTATCCACGTGTTTACGGGATTGCTTGGGCATTAGTGGCGCACACCGACAGCCGTTTTGCGCCTGATTTACTGAGTTTGTTCGTGAAGGCCTATCAAAACGTCGAGCCGCTGACCATGGGCGAGCTATGGGCGATCCCGATTACTTTAAGGGTGGTGTTGGTCGAAAATCTGCGCCGTCTGGCCGTGAGCATCATGCGTTCGCAAAACGGTCGGAGCTTGGCGGACGAATTTGTCGATCAAGTCGAGCAAATCATTGCCGGCAGCGATAGACCGGACCCGCAGTTGCCTCGGGGCATATTACCTGTAGAACCTTTGCGTCAAGCGTATGCGGTGCAAATTATGCAGCGCTCGCATGATCCGCATCCTGCCGTGATGTTATCGCTGGATTTTCTGAACGACTGGCTCAACCAGCAAGGTGTGACTATCGATGACATCGTACATCGCGAGCACGCCGCCCAAATCGCCGATAATCTGACGGTGCGCAATATCATTACCAGCATGCGGGCTATTTCTGCGTTCGATTGGCCGCAGTTTGTCGAAGAGGTCAGTCTGGTGGATGCCTGTTTGCGTCAGCATGCCAGTTATGCGGCAATGGATTTTCTGACGCGGGATCGCTACCGCCACGCGATTGAAGAACTGGCCAAGCGCTCGCCGCATTCCGAGGGCACGATTGCTTGTCGAGTGATGGATAAGATTCAAGTGGTCGACGAACAGTGTCCGGTTGGCGAACGGCAACGTGAGCCCGGTTATTATCTGATTGGCCCCGGACGCTATGGCTTCGAGGCCGAAGTGGGTTATCGGCCGACACTCAAGCAACGGCTGTTACGCAGCTATGTCAGCCAAGCCGGAATGGCGTATATCTTTAGTTTGGGGGTGTTGACGCTGCTGTTGCTGATGTTACCCCTTAGCGCATCCTTTGCTGCCGGATTGAGTAGTTTTGAACTGTGCCTGCTGGCACTGGTGTTTATATTTCCAGCTTCGGATATCGCTGTTGGTTGGATCAATCATTTAATAGTGACCGGTCTGCCTCCCAGTCATTTGCCACGACTGGAGCTAAAGGACGGTGTGCCAAAGGCATTGAGTACTTTTGTGGTAGTGCCGACTATGTTCGTCAGCGAGGCCGGAGTAAAGCGACAGATCGAGCAAATGGAAATCCGCTATTTGGCTAATCCGGATGGCGAAGTGCGCTTTGCGTTGTTGTCGGATTGGGTGGATGCCGAACAGGAATCCCTGCCCGGCGATGAAGCTCTATTAAACGTCGCCATCTCGGCAGTTGCTGCGCTGAACAGCAAATACAGCAAACAGACATTTTTTGTATTTCACCGCAAACGCTTATGGAACGCCAGTGAGGGCATATGGATGGGGTGGGAACGCAAGCGCGGCAAACTGCAGGAGTTTAACAGCCTGTTACGCGGCGCTGCCGATACCTCGTTTTTGCCGATTGGCGGCCAGCCAGCCATTGCGCCGCCGGGCGTGTGTTATGTGATTACCTTGGATGCCGATACCAAGTTGCCGATGGGCGTAGTGTCGCAGCTAGTCGGTGTCGCCGCCCATCCGTTGAATCAGCCGGTATTTGATGCTGAGAGCCAGTCCATCGTCGAGGGTTATGGCATTTTGCAGCCCAGGGTCACGCCGACCTTGCCATTACGTCAGGAACGTTCGTTGTTTCATCAGATATTTGCCGGTGCTTCCGGTACCGATGCTTATTCGAGCACGGTGTCCGAGTTGTATCAGGACCTATTCGCGTTGGGTACTTACAGCGGCAAGGGTCTATATCATGTAGACAGTTTCGAGGCCGCGCTGGCCGGGCGAGTACCGGACAATACTCAGCTCAGCCATGACTTGTTCGAGAGCGTTTATGTACGTTGCGGCTTGGTGAGTGATATCGAGTTTTTTGAAGAGTTTCCTTCCCATACCGAGGTGGCCGCATCCCGCGAACACCGTTGGGCGCGCGGCGACTGGCAATTGCTTCCCTGGATTTTCGGTATCAGCGGCAAAGGCATGCCGATGATAGGCCGCTGGAAAATGCTGGATAATTTACGTCGCTCATTGGCCGCGCCTGCAGCCTTTTCCGCGATGGTGTTTAGCTGGGCTATCCCCAATGCACCACTCTGGGTGCTGATTAGTTTTGTTCTCACGGCTTTAGCTTTTCCGGCCATTTTGGCGGTATCTGCAGGTTTTGCTGCACCTAGGCGGGGTATTTCTCTAAAGACTCATTTACGTGGCACAGGGGAGAATGTGTTGTGGGCTTTGGGTAATAGCTTGGTGGCTTTGACTTTATTGGCTCAACAAGCCTGGCTGATGACCGACGCCATTTTGACTACGCTGGTGCGCTTATTCATTACCCGCCGTAAATTGCTGAAATGGGTGACTGCATTGCAGGCCAAGGATGGAGCTGGGCATGCCTTAAAGAATTTGATTCGACCGCTTAGCCATTCCTCGACCGTGGTGTTTGGTGCTAGTGCCTTGGTTTTACTGTTCAACCCGGACGCCATCAGCTATGCCGCGCCATTTTTGTTGCTATGGTGGCTGGCCCCTGTGGTGGCCAGGGCTTTGAGTTTACCGCCCAAGCTGGACAAGGCCGAAACCCTGTTACCCGAAGATAGCGTGCAATTGCGCTTGTATGGCAGACGCATCTGGCGCTTTTTTACGACTTTTGTCACAGCGCAAGAGCACTTTCTGCCGCCGGATAATTTTCAGGAAGATCCGGAACCTGTCATCGCACATCGAAGTTCGCCAACCAACTTTGGGCTTTATCTGATGTCGGTGGTGGCTGCGCGGGATTTTGGTTGGCTGGGCCTTATGGATACGGTCGAGCGGCTTGAAGCGACATTAGCCACGTTGAAAGAGCTGCCAAGATTACATGGTCATTTTTACAATTGGTATGACACCAGCAATTTGCAAATGCTGGAACCTCGCTATGTATCGACTGTGGATAGCGGTAACTTGGCTGGACATTTGTTGACCTTGTCTCAGGCCTGCCGGGAAATGCTGACCCAACCACTAGCACTTGCCAACGCGTTGACCGGGTTGGCGGATACCCATCGGTGTTTTTCCAACGCGCTAAACAATATTGGTGATGACCGGCGCACATTGACCGTCACTTTAAAGGAATTACGCCAAAAAAATACCTTGCTGGCTGAATGGCTGACCAGCGCGCCGACAGACGCTGCAGCGTGGAGTCATCTATGGCGGCAATTAACGGTTTGCGCCAATGCGCTTTATGATTTGGCTAGCGCATACGCTGCCGAACGCGGTGACAGCCAGGATAATGAAGTATTGACCTGGGCAGGTTTGCTGTGTGATGACATTCGTTCGCATGTGCGCGATGTGGATGGCCTGATTCCGTGGATACATTTCACTGGGCATCTTGAAACGGGCATTGGTGCCGAAGAAGCGTCTCGACATCAGGCGGCATTACGCAGACAACTGAGTCTGGAAACCCAACTCAGCGAATTATCCGATTGCTACGCCTGGGGTCTGGCTGATCTGGATCTGTCAGAACACAAACCGTTGCTGTCTGCAGACCAACAAGAACTGGCCAACGTCTTATTAAACGCCGGAAAATTATCCACGACTTATAGTCAGCGACTTGAGGAAATGGTCGCTCAGCTGGATAAATTATTCCAGGAAATGGATTTTCGCTTTTTGTACGACAGCAATCGACATATGTTCGCCATCGGTTACCGAGTGGCGGAGGGTGCCATCGATCCCAGTTATTACGATCTGTTAGCCTCGGAGGCCAGATTGTCCAGCTTTGTGGCGATTGCCAAGCGAGATGTACCCAGCAATCATTGGTTCCATCTCGGCAGACGTGTGACTCGCGCTGCGCATGGCACGGTGTTGCTATCCTGGTCTGGTTCCATGTTCGAGTATCTGATGCCGTCTTTGGTGACTTTTACTCCACGTTATAGTTTGCTCGATCAAACCTGCCGTTTAGTCGTTAAGCGCCAAATCGAATATGGCAAGGAACGCGACGTACCGTGGGGTGTTTCGGAGTCGGCATTCAATGGCCGCGACCTGTATTTAACCTATCAATATTCTGCATTCGGTATTCCCGGTTTAGGCATGAAGCGCGGCCTTGGCGAAGAGCTGGTGATCGCACCTTATGCAACGGCTTTAGCGGCGATGTATTTGCCGCATGCGGCAGTCGAAAATTTTATTAGTCTGGAAAAAGAAGGTGCTTTGGGACGTTATGGTTTCTACGAGGCGCTGGACTTTACCCCGATCCGTTTGGCCGAAGGGCAAAGGGTGGCGATGGTGAAATGCTATATGGCCCATCATCAAGGTATGTCTTTGGTGGCCTTTGCCAATGTAGTACATGACGGCGCGATGCGGCATCGTTTTCATAGCGCAGCATTGATTCAATCCGCGGATTTATTGTTGCAGGAACGCATCCCGCATGGTGCGGATACCAGTATTCTGCCTTTGTTGCAGTCCTTGTCCGATGTCAAAGAAACCGTGCAGCCGCCAGTCCGAAGATTACCTTCACCGATGTCTGCTGTCCCGTCCTCGCATCTGTTGTCCAATGGCCGTTATGCGGTGATGATCACCGCCGCCGGTTCCGGTTATAGCCAGTGGCGCAATCTGGCCGTTACCCGTTGGCGTGAAGATGTGACACGGGATGCCTGGGGCAGTTATCTGTATCTGCGCGATGTGATTAGCGGTGAGGTTTGGTCGGCGGGTTATCAGCCCACCACCAAGATGCCGGAGCATTATGAAGTGGTGTTTGTCGAAGATAGAGCCCGTATTACCCGGACAGATGGTGCCATGGTCACCAGCCTTGAGGTTTTGATTTCGCCGGAAGATGACGCGGAAATCCGCCGACTGAGTTTGACCAACAATAGTCTGGAAGACAGGGAAATCGAAGTCACGTCCTATGCCGAGATTGTACTGACGACCCTGAGCGCTGATATTGCCCATCCGGCGTTTTCCAATTTGTTTGTGCAGAGCGAATATTTGCCACAGACTCGGGCCTTGCTGGCGCATAGGCGGCAACGTGCGGCGTCTGACCCGAATATTTGGGCAGCGCATGTACTGGCGGATCGGCAAACCAGCGATGGTTTGCAATATGAAACGGATCGGTCCCGGTTTATCGGTCGGGGACAAAGTTTACGTGCGCCGATTGCGATGCTGGATGGTAGACCCTTGAGTAATACCGTGGGGTCTGTACTCGACCCTATTTTTAGTTTGCGTACCCGGATAAAAATTGCGGCTGGCGCCACCGAACATTTGACTTTCACCACTCTGGTAGCGGCCACGCGGCAGGGGGCGGTGGATCTGACCGACAAATACCATAATCTCACAGCTTGGGAACGGGTATCGGCTTTGGCCTGGACCCACGCCCATGTGCAATTGCATCATTTGCGTACCAAGCCCGACGAGGCGCAATTATTTCAGACGCTGGCCAATCGTTTGATCTACGGCGATCCTTCCTTGCGTCCGGCTGGCAAGTTGATGCAGATGAATAGCTTGCATGTCGGCAACTTATGGCGCTATGGCATTTCCGGCGACCGGCCTATCGTGTTGTTGCGGGTGACCGAGCCAGAGCAAAGAGGCATTGTTGACCAGTTGCTGCGCGCTCATGAATATTGGCGAATTAAAGGCCTTGCCGTCGATTTATTGATCCTGAACGAAAAAGAACTGTCGTATGTGGAAGATTTTCAGAGTTTGCTGGAAGGTTTGGTCAGAGAAAGCCAAGCCCGTGCGGGTGGTCAAGACTATGGCAACCAGGGGGCAATATTTTTGCTGCAGATAGGCCAATTGTCATTAGATGAAAGACGATTTTTACAAACTGCTGCCCGAGCCATGTTGGTCGGAAGTCGCGGCACTCTAGCCGAGCAATTGTTGCGGCACCCCAGGCCGCCATCGGCATTCATTGCGCCAGCTACTTTGCCGGAAGTCGAGACGGATACACCTAGCCTGATACAGCCGAAGCTGGAATTTTTTAATGGCTTGGGCGGTTTTGCCGAAGACGGTCGTGAATATGTCATCGTGTTGGATAAAGGCCAGTGGACACCTGCACCGTGGGTTAATGTGATTGCCAATCCCGAATTCGGTTTTATGGTTTCGGAATCCGGTAGTAGTTGTACCTGGTGTGGCAACAGTCGTGAGAATCAATTGACGCCCTGGTCTAACGATCCGGTAAGCGATGCATCCGGTGAAGTGTTTTACATTCGGGATGATGAAACCAACGCATTGTGGACACCGACCGCGTTACCGATTCGGGTCGAGAATGCCAGCTATTTGATTCGTCATGGTCAGGGTTATAGTCGCTTTGAACATGCCTCGCATGGCATACACAGTGAATTGCTGCAATTTGTCAGCCCCGATGACCCCATTAAAATCTCGACTTTAACTTTAACCAACCTGTCGGATCGTAGTCGTAAACTAACCGTGACGGCTTATGTGGAATGGGTGCTCGGCGCTTCGCGCAGTGTCACCGCACCGCATATCATCAGCGAGTTGGATACGGATACCGGTGCTTTATTTGCCAGCAACCCTTGGGATCAGGAATTTGGTGGACGTATCGCGTTTGCGGATCTTGGCGGTCGTCAGAGTGGTTTTACAGCCAATCGCACGGAGTTCCTCGGTCGTAACGGCAGTCTGGATGCGCCGGGTAGTTTGTTAAGCGTCAAGCCTTTGAAAAATCGGGTAGGCGCAGGCATGGACCCTTGTGCAGCGCTGCAAACCAGCTTCTTTCTGCAACCCAATGAAAAGATCGAAATAGTGTTTTTGCTGGGGCAGGGCAAAGATAGAGTGCATGCCGGTGATTTGATCCACCGTTATCGCGATACTAAAGCAGACACGACTTTTGCGCTGGTGAACGAATCCTGGCAGCAAATACTGGGCAAGGTTCAGGTCAAAACCCCGGATAGGGAACTGGATTTGTTACTGAATAGCTGGTTGTTGTATCAAACCTTGAGTTGCCGGATGTGGGCCAGAGCAGCCTTCTATCAGGTGGGTGGGGCGTTTGGTTTTCGCGATCAGCTGCAAGACAGTATGGCTTTGGTGGTGACCAGACCCGATCTAAGTCGTGAGCATATCCTGCGCGCCGCAGCCCGTCAGTTTGAACAGGGCGATGTGCAACATTGGTGGCATCCGCCCACGGGGCGCGGTGTGCGTACCCATTTTTCCGATGACAGGGTTTGGCTACCTTATGTGGTGGCGCATTATCTCAAGGTGAGCGGTGATAGCGCAGTTCTGGATGAATCGCTGTCATTTCTGGATGGACCTGTGTTAGCGGCTGATCAGGATGATGCTTATTTCCATCCGACCGAGTCGTTGCAACAAGCCAGTTTGTTCGAGCACTGTGCGCGAGCATTGGATTTGAGCTTGTCGATTGGTAGCCACGGCTTACCGTTGATGGGTAGTGGTGACTGGAACGATGGCATGAACCGGGTTGCTCATCTGGGGCAGGGTGAGAGTGTCTGGCTGGCTTGGTTCCTGATCGCTACATTGTCGGAATTTGCGGTTATCGCTGAGACACGCGGAGAAACCGAACGGGCTAATCGCTGGCTCGGTCATGCCAAGCAGCTGAAACTGGCGGTCGAAGCTGAAGGCTGGGACGGCGGTTGGTATCGGCGAGCTTATTTCGATGATGGTACACCGCTGGGTTCTGCCATCAATGCGGAATGTCGTATTGATTCAATTGCGCAGAGCTGGGGGGTAATGTCAGGTGCCGCAGATACCGAACGAGCGTTAAGAGCGATGAATTCGGTCAAAGAATATCTGGTGCGCTACGGCGATGATTTGGTTCTGCTGTTTACGCCGCCCTTCGACAAGACCGAACGCGATCCAGGCTATATCAAAAGTTATCCACCGGGTGTGCGTGAAAATGGTGGCCAATATACGCATGCCGCGATCTGGTCGGTGATGGCTTATGCCATGCTCGGCGAAGGTGATCAGGCTTTGGAGCTGCTGCGGATGCTGAATCCGATCAAACGTACCGCCAGCCGTACCGGAGTATACGCTTACAAGGTCGAGCCTTATGTGTTGGCGGCGGATATTTACGCCGAATCGCCGCATGCAAGACGCGGCGGCTGGACCTGGTACACCGGCGCGGCAGGCTGGTTTTACCGAGCCGGGCTGGAATCTATTTTGGGTTTGCAGGTGCGTGGCGATCAGTTGCTGTTTGATCCCTGTATCCCCAGAGGTTGGCATAGCTACAGCATGAGCTACCAACACCAAACCAGCCGCTATGAAATGACGATCGAAAATCCTGATGGAAGGACTCGAGGGGTGAGTTTGATAGAACTGGACGGCATTGCTCAGACAGCCAACCGGATTACCCTGCAGGATGATGGGCAAAACCATAGGGTACGAGTGATCATGGGAAGCGATAATCAAGGTTAACAGTCTATGTTCGCTGCCGTACCGACGTTATTGGGTTTCGAGTGTATTGTTCTGGTAGAGCGTTGAAAAGGATAGTTCTGCGCTTAGGTCATGGCTAATTTGGTTATGGTCAACACCCCGGGAGCTAGATATGCGCAAAAGACCACTTAACGACCAAGTCGAGGCGATAGACAGTCAATCGATACAACCGGCTATTGATACAGAAATAGAACCCAAAACAGAAACCGATCAGTTCTTGAATCTCGGCCGGGAACGGGTGGGTCTGATCAATATCAGACACCATCCCAAAAAGGGCAATAAAAACGATCGATATTGAAGTAATGGGCTAATCCGACAGCTTAGCTTGTCCAATCGTAACTATTCAGCGTTTAAACGTGATGAAGCGATTGTAGGGTGGATAAGCGTCAGCGCTCCCACCGGTTTTGCCGGATGCGCTAAGGCTTATCCGGCCAACGCAGGGCTGTTTGACCTATGGGCTGAATAGTGATGTCCAATCAAAAATAAACCTGTCTTTTCCATTCCAATTTAAAGGGAACAAACATGAAAATAACCCATAAAAACCTGAACGCTCTCTATGCAGGCCTGGTATTAAGTCTTTTCTCGCTGAATGCCAACGCACTGGATAGCCACATGGCGATTGCGCTCGATCATGCGCAAACCGCATCGAAAATCAACGATGTAAAAGTGATTGGCGAGCAAGCGGAAATGGCCAAGAGTCATATCAAAGTTGTCGAGGATCATTTGAAAGAAAGCAACACCAGCCTGGATGCTGCCATTGCTCACAGCAAACAAGGGCATGCCGATTTGGCGAGAAAATCTGCCGAAGAAGCGGTGGTGCATTTGAAAGCGGCGCAATAAACAAACGCTTTTTTTGTCACCATAAAAAACGGCAGGTTCATCACCCGCCGTTTTTTATACCTGTATTAACTCAAATATCCGAATTAAAAATAGCCGCAAGCACCTGCTACGCCTCGGGATTTAAGCAGCGATGCTGGACTTACGGAGTCCCAAAGTCAATAAACTCATGATAGCACTAGTCATCAACCATACAGCACCGGTTAAAGGTACTGACGCGATGGGCTGTTATGAAATCACTGGGCTAATGTCATTTGAGCTATGTTTTTTAGCCACAGTCACTGTCAAGTAACATCCAACTTTTCTGTTTTTTTGGAGTGATGAAAATATTTCCTCAACTTAGCCACTGGCAGGGTGTTGTAAAGTGTGTAAGCGGAAAGAATCAGACTGAACGCAGTTTTTAAGTCTTGTACTTGCATCAGCAGTGGTCGACTGGCAGTGTCAGCCAATTTAGCGGATGGGCAGCGGCTGAGTTCGCCGGAAACAAATCCAACGCTGCCTGCCAATATCAAGCTGGCCGGAGCTGTCATTTGCCGGTGTATATCGTTTATTAGCTTATTTGAACACAGACTGATGCTTTGGCGGCGTAACAATAACTGCTGTTCTGCCTCCTTGATTTGAGCATTGAGTGACGTGCTTAGTTTGAGTTTTTTCCGGTTTGCCAGGATCATCGCTTGTCTTTATCCCATGGATTGACAGGGTTTGGATTCAATCCGTTGGTGAGGGCCGGGAATTGCAGATACCGGCTATGCCGACGAATCACCCTGATACAGATCAGCAATAACAATAAATTCAAAGCCACTGTCAGCAATAGTGCGCTACTGGCTTTGATACCGTTTTCCAGCAGCCATACTACGCCGCCCGCCAAAAGCCCAAGCCAAGCGCTGTTCAGCAATAACACCATCAGCACACTGGTTGCCAGCATGGTCACCAGGCTTTGTCCGGCTCGCCGCGTTTCTAAAGCAGCGAGCCGGAAGTGATCATGACCTAAGCCCTGCAACTCATCCCACAAAGACAGCATATCCTCCAGTACCCCGGAATCAATCTGCGGCTCGGAAGTGTTTTGCTCGGTCTTTTCGGGATCGTTGAGCGGCATGTGAATTGAAGGCTAACGGTTACCCAGCAAGCGGCTGATTAAAAAACCAGTTGCCACAGCAATTCCTAAAGAGGTGACAGGGTTGTCGCGAATATAGCCTTGGCAATTATGCATGAGACGTTGCTCGGCATTTTTGAGTTGCAGGCCTTTTTCGTCCAGGGCTTCTGCGGCCTGGTTGGAGATGCTGGCGATTTTATCCACAGCTTCGTGGGCATAGTTTGATGCTTTGTCTACGGTTTCCATGAGGTTTCCTTGAGTTATTTCAGACGCATGTCATTTTTGACCGATTTAACACCGCTCATACCACGAACCAGTGAAACCGCTTTATCAATATCGGCTTTGGAATTAACAAAGCCACTCAGTTGCACGACACCTTTAAAAGTTTCCACATTGATTTCAGCAGAACTCAAAGAAGGTTCATTGAGTATCGCGGCCTTGACTTTGCTGGTGGTGACGCTGTCGTCTACATATTCTCCCGTGCCTTCATGTTTGCTGGATGATGCGCAGCCTTGAGCCGTGAGTAAAGTCAGGGCCACAATGAATGCGGACATAAAGCGAGTAAAGTTTTTCATAATTCAATCTCCTATTAATTGCCTATCCCATAAAAGAAACCCGCTTGGTCTTTTGGACCATAGCCAGTTGCAGAGGTAAGACTGGGGGCGAATCAAAACCTTGAAAACACTATAACGATTCGAGCGGTTAGAGTCGGTACGTTAGCGTACATAGTTCATTCGTTGGGTTGGTTGTCATCATCCACTTTCAATAGGCTTTTGTACGGTAACGTACCGACAAGTAGTCACTGTGGCGAATATCCTTCTGACAAAATGTGTTTATTACCTTGAAGGAAGTTTTATGCTGAATAAAAAATTAGTCCCCATCGCTTCGTTCATCAGCGCGGGATTGTTGCCGCTGGCACACGCCAGTGATCAACCCGCTGATAATCGCTGGTATGTGGCCCCATTTGCTTCATTTGTAAATACCGGTGGTGATCGGAAAGCCAGCGATGGCTGGGGGGGTGGTCTGGGTGTCGGCAAGATGATCGATGAACATTTCAACGTGGAATTGAAAGGTTTTTATCAAGGCTTTAGTGGTGATAACGGCCCATGGGATTTAACTGGTGGTTTGGTTGAAGGCCAATACTATTTGTTCCGGGATAAGTTTTCGCCTTATGCAGTGATCGGCTTGGGTGGCATGAATACCTGCGCTTCCGCCAATTGTGGCGCCGGTTTTATCGGGGAAGCCGGTGTCGGCGCCAGTTACGAGGTGAATGATCACTTGTTGATTCGCAGTGACGTGCGTTATCGCTATAACAACAATAACAACGCTCAGGTACAGCCGGGTACCGATGAGTTTCATGACATGACGGTTAATCTCGGTGTGGTGATTCCGTTTGGCGAAAAACCCCGATACATGGCCAAGTCCGAACCCATCATACCTGTTGCCGCTCCGAAGGTTGATTGCAGCAGCCTGGATTCGGATGCCGATGGTGTTAACGACTGTCTGGACAAATGTCCAGGCACCATCAAGGGCGCTATGGTGGATAAAAAAGGCTGTGCGGTCAGATTAATCCTCAGAGGTCAGCATTTCAAATACGATTCTGCGGAGCTGAGTTTAAAAGCCAAGGAATTGCTGGATGGTGTCGCCAAAGATCTGAAAGCCTTTCCACAGAAAAATGAAATTGAAGTTCAAGGACATGCCAGTAGCGAAGGTAGCGATTCTTATAATCTAAAACTCTCACAACGCCGCGCGTATTCTGTGGTTGAGTATTTGAAAATGAAAGGCGTCAGCAACAAGTTGTCTGCCAAAGGCTATGGCGAAACCCAACCGATTGCTGATAACGCCACGGAAGCAGGGAAGTCAGAGAATCGTCGGGTCGAGTTGATTTGGGTTGAGGAATGATGGGTTTTGAAGCCTAAACTCTCGAACTCGGACTAAAGTCTTTTTTATCGCCAAACTGGAAGTCACGGGCTATCCCTGAGTAGGCTTGCAAAGCTGAAATCAACTTTGTGAAGCCTTCCGGGCCAACTTGAGCCGGATCAAACAAAGCAGGCCAGAGTTACCCGTTCGCCAAGCCTATTGCGTCATGTCAATTTTTAAAGTGTTGGTTTTTGCAGCTAATACGGGATGAGCTCGTCATACGACGAACTGGAGTTTCAAATTCCCGACCGGTTCAGCTTCTTTTGCTGAATGTTCCTTCGCATGTTTGAAAGGATTTGGGGGCTATCAGAACCCACTATTTCTAGAAACAACTATGAAAAATTGCTTCAGCTGGCTTGTACTCTTGTACTCATAAGATGACTAGAGGCGGGCTCTCAGCAGATAGTTTGGCGGATATACTTTAATTCTCCAGTTCGTAGTGATCCAGCAAGTTTTCAGCAGTTAATTTTGTTCGGGGCTATGCCAAGCTTCATTGGCCATGTTGACCATTTCTTCTATAACGACTTTTAATAATTGGAAGGCTGAAATGACTATCAGTGTACCAATAGTGAGTCCCGCCATTGCGATAAGTACTATTTTCATAATGTCTCCTTTTTTCTTTTGGGTTATGAGTTGGCGACATAGGGGTGTCGGTAAGTCTATGATTTTCCTTTATTAAATTTATATTTCAAGTGGTTTTTAAACCACTTCTGTTGCGTCTGTTTTTAATATCATTCATCTTCAATGACTTAAAATTTAACCTTAATGTTGTTTGCTAAAAATCTATTTTTTCAAAGGCAAATTTTTAACTTTAGGGTGGTGTGATTTTTAGTTGGCAGATAGAGGAATTGAAGATTTTGGACTAAAGGCAGCTTCTAAAAATTCGTCATTCCTGCGATGCAGGAATCCAGCCTATTGAATTTACTGGGCTCTTGCTTTGCCGAGAGCGACAATTGTGATTTATTAGCTGTACCCTAAAGTTAATCGACTACAGTTTGATGAAGGGGGTCAAAAGCTCGAAATCCGGCTCATGATCGTGGTGAATAGGCCTGCAATTGCGGATATTCATCGATAATACTCCGCAAAATTTCCAATGCTGCAGGTAAATCGTACTGCTCCAATTGCTGATGCAAAGCCTTGATCCTGTCGTTACCGACCAATTGCAACAACTGCGGCTTAATTTCCCGCCAGACCTCAACGGCCTCCAGATTGTCGGTTGCAAGTGCCGATTCCAGCAAAACCACCCGCTGCCCCAATTCAAATGGATCGATTGTTATCGATTCTGGTGTTGGCGGCTCTCCGATAAGTTGCCGTATCGCACTTTCACAGGATTTCAGGGATTCGCCCAAGTGCCCAATCAAAATGCTGACATCATGGGCGGATTCCGATAATTTCAAATCCTGCTCCAATGTCGTAGCGGATTCCCGCACTTGTTCAAGTCCTAACAGCGCGGCTACCCCTTTCAGGGTGTGAGCCTGCCTGCGGGCTGTTTCCCTCTCGCCCTTCGCCAGAGTGGTTTCGATAAGCAATGCGTCATCCAGATGACTCGTCAGAAAACGCTGCAGCATTTTAAGGTAGTTTTCCTGTTTGCCGCTGAAACTGCGTAAGCCATTCTCAATGTTCAGATGCGGCGAGTTACCCAACTGGTCAATTTGGTGAGGCTTGGTTGTATTGATCGACGTCTTGCTGGATCCGGGTATCCAGCGGATCAACATTGCAAACAGCATATCGGGGTCAAACGGTTTTGTCAGGAAATCGTTCATCCCCGCCGCCATGCACTGTTGCCTGTCCTCTTCAAAGGCATTGGCGGTCATGGCGATGATCGGTACCGAACGGTAGGCTGGTAATTGTCGGATCAGTTGAGTGGCTTCAAGACCGTCCATCACCGGCATTTGCATGTCCATCAGGATCACATCATAGTGTCTTGATTTAACCCGCTCCAGCGCTTCGCCGCCATGCCAGGCAATATCAACGACGAGCCCGGTCCCTTCCAGAAGTTGTTTGGCAACCTCTTGGTTGATTTCATTGTCCTCAACCAACAAGAGAGCGGCATCGTGACGAAAATCGACAGCAACCAACTCTTTTGGCCCTATTAAATCGGACTGGGCAAGGTGTTTAAGCGTTACGTTAAACCAGAAAATACAGCCCACGCCGGGCGAACAGTTGACTCCGACTTTCCCTCCCATCATTCGGGCCAGATGACGACTGATAGTCAATCCCAATCCGGTACCGCCGTATTTTCGGGTAGTGGAGCTGTGGCCTTGTTCAAAAGCCTCGAATACTCTGGCCTGTTGCTCCTCAGTCATACCGATGCCGGTATCCTGAACTTCAAAGCGCACCTCCACATTTTGGTCGGTTTGCGACAACATTTTGGCTCTGAGGGTAATTTGTCCGTGTTCGGTAAATTTGACGGCGTTCCCCACATAATTGATCAAAATTTGCCCAATCCGCAAGGGATCACCAGCCAGGGTCAAGTCCCTCAACAAAGGATCAATTTCTTGAATGAACGCCACGCCCTTGCTGCGAGCTCTATCCATCATCATGCTGCAAACGTGGTCGACGATAGACCCCAGGTTGATCGCGGTTTCTTCTATGGTTAGACGTTCCGCTTCGATTTTGGATAGATCGAGGATATCGTTGATCAAGCCGAGCAGGTGCTTGCTGGCCCCGTTGATTTTGCTTAACTTGTCCAGATGGCCAGGGTCGTGCAATTCGCGTTGCAAGAGGTGCGACATGCCTAGAATCGCATTCATAGGTGTGCGGATTTCATGACTCATATTGGCCAGAAAGGCACTTTTGGAGCGTGAGGCCATTTCCGCAGCCTCGCGTGCCTGATCCAACTCCAGGGTGCGCGATTTGACCAGTTTCTCCAGATTATGATGGTAAGCATTCAGCTCTTCCTCCATGCGTTTTTTGTCGGTGATATCTTCCTGAATCAACAGATAATGCGTAATTTGACCATTCAGTTGGCGCACCGGAGAAATGTAGACTTGTTCGATGTATTCGCTGCCATCCTTGCGTTTGTTGACGTACTCACCTGACCAGTTTTTGCCGGCATGCCAGGCATTCCACATATCAGAAGCTTGCCCACCCGCTTCAGATTTCATGATGCCCGGTTTTTGTCCAATCGCTTCGCTACGAGAGTAGCCTGTGATTTCCTCAAAGCGTTGGTTGACGTATTCGATTTCTGCATCCAGATCGGTAATAATGATGCCGTTAGGGCTTTGCTCTACAGCCAGCCAGAGTTTTTGCAAGTTTTCAATCGAGCGTTTCCGCTCTGTAATATCTTGCAGGGTGCCCATCGCATAATTAATCACCCCACCTTGGTAGTGGGCGAATCCGCGTAATTCAACACCCTTCAGAACGCCTTCACTATCCACGACTTCGGCTTCAATTGAAAAGGCTTCTCCGGTTGCCAGGGTATGCTTCAAACTGGCAACCACCTGTTCGCGTGAAACGGGCGTATAAAAATCCAGCGCGGTTTGCAGATCCGGTTTGTAGTCTAGCGGCAATTTTAGGATGCTGTAGACACCTTCCGTCCACATGACAGTATTGGTTATCGGATCTGCTCGCCAGCCACCCAGATTGCCAAGACGTTGACTTTCTTTCAGGAAGAATTCACTTTCCTTCACCGCCTGTTCCGCTTTCAGCCTTTCGGTAATGTCCCGGTCTATGCCTTGAAAGCCAATGACATCCCCAGTATCATCAAGGATGGGCACGCCATTCGACTCCAGCGATAAATAAGTGCCGAGCCGACTTTTCCAGCGGACAACGACGTTTTTCCAACCTGACTTCTCTCTGGTAGCCTTTTCCATGGTCGATAGGAACAGCGGCAAATCATCGGGATGAATCAGGCTGAGGGTATCGATTTCTTTTAATTCTTCGAATTCATACCCAAAAAGTTCGATAGCTACCTGGTTTGAATAGACATGTTTACCCTGTAAATCGCAGGCCCATAGCCAGTCGGTAGTGTTTTCGGCCATATTGCGAAAACGTTCCTCGCTGGCTTTAAGTTCCTGATCGGCCATTTTGCGCGCGGTAATATCCATGTGCGTGCCGCTCATTAGCAAAGGTTTGCCATCCGTCGTGCGACTGATCAAGCGACCTCGGTCGGAAATCCATACCCAATGTCCGTCCTTGTGCTTCATGCGGACTTCGCATTCGTAATAATCGGATTTTCCGTCGAAATGCTCCTGCAAAAGCTGATTTGCCAGTTTGCAGTCATCAGGATGGGTAAATGCTTTCCAGGTATCGATATCAAAAGGCGACAGTTCATCCAGACGATAGCCGAAAATTTCCGCCCAGCGTTCATTGAAATGGCACTCACCGGTTTGCATATTCCATTCCCAGGTACCTGCGTGAGTGCCGTCGATAATGTCGCCAAGGCGACGGCGTTCGTCAGCAAGTTGCTCGAGAATCTGTTTACGTTCACTAATATCGGTGCCAATACCGATTAACATCGGTTGACCATCCAGTTCGATGCGTTCACCAGTCCAGAAATAGGGAATTTTGCTGCCGTCTTTGACCAGCAATTCAGCCTCGATGCTGCTGCTACCCTGGATCATCACTTTATTGATTTCCTGTTCGACCTTTGATTTGTTAGGGATGTCGAACAAATCCAGCGGATGCATTGCACTCACTTCTGCTTTACTGCGCTGGCTTATAGTTTCCATATTGCTGTTCCAGTACAAAAATCGTCCGGTTTGGTCGAACAAATAAAAGATGCCTGGAATCGACTCGATGATTTGTTTGCGCAGGTCAGTATCTTTGCGAATGGCATTTTCAGCGGCTACCCGAGCTGAAATGTCACGAATAACCGTGTGTATCATCTGTTGGTTATTATAAACAATGCGAGTCAGCATAATTTCGGTCGGAAAGCATTCGCCATTGGCGCGCTGGTGTTCCCATTCAAAAAAATGTGCGCCTTGCTCCAAGGCTTTGCCGATCATGATTTCGGCTTTGATGCTCGATAAGATTCCATCTGGCTGTCGTTCGGGCGATAGATGAGCCGGAGTCAGTTTGCAAAAGGTTTGCGCCGAATCGATGCCAAACATATTTAGACCGGCGCGATTGACATCGGAAAAATATCCATTCTGAATCAGGATGGTTGCGTCCATGGTGTCCTCAAACAGTTTACGGAAACGCTGTTCGCTTTCCGCCAGGGCTTGCTCGCGTTGCTGACGTTCGCTGATGTCACGTGCCATACCAAGGACACCAATCAGTGTCCCACTGGAATCGTGCATTGGGGTTTTAACGGTTTCGAATAAACCGTGGTAACCGTTGGCCTTGAATGTTAGCCACTCCTGGTTTATTAAAGGCGAGTTGGCTGCTATGGCTGCCAAGTCATGCTCGCGGAAAAAGTGGGCTGTTTCACTACTGGTAAAATCAAAATCGGTTTTGCCGATAATCTCGGATTCCTTGGCACCATAGAGCTGTTCGAATAAAGGATTGCAGGTCAAATAAACACCTTCTGGATCCTTGAGCCAAACCAGATCCGGCATGGTGTTTACTAATGTTCTTAAATGGGTTTTTTCATGTTCCAGTTGTTTAGCGCCCTGCTGGAGTTTTTGTCGCGTGTACAGAAGCTGGCGGGTGTAGTTGAAAAGAGCCACCAACAACCCCAGTATCAGCACTAGAGATATCAGTAAAATGGTAATAGCTGGTCGGTGATTGAGCCAGATGTCATCCCAGGTGATCTTTGGTCGCACATCGTATGGGGGTAGCCGTAATTCTCTGGCTAGTTCACGAACCGGTTCGTAATTGTAAGGGATCACAAAAGAGTGGATACCCATGGCCTGAGTGATCTTGCTGCCTTTGGGTAGCGACAACAAGGCCGCGGTAAATTGGGCGGCGTGATCGGGACTTAAATGTGGTAAGGCGGCTATAGGCCATTCCGGATATAGCCGTGTCGATACGGCCAGCGGGAAACCCGGCAGATCTTGCTGGTTGAGCACCTTCAAGAGTCCGGGAGGCAATTTTTTCTCGTTAAGCATTTCTTCCAGCAAACCGCTGCGCACGAAGCCAACATCGATCTTTCCGTCGATCAGCGCATTAATGATATTGTCATGCGGCATTCCGAGCATTTCGATGGATTTTGCCTCTCGGGATAGGTTAAGGCCATGCACCGCAAATTCGAAAGCCTGCATTTGGTAACCGCCGAAAGAATCCTTGGCAACCGCTCCGATTCGCTTGCCCCTGATGTCTGCTAAGGTATTCAAATCGTCACGATCGGCTTTAATCAACATGGTGCCACCGAAACCCCGCATCGGGATACCCTGATACTCTGTGACCAAGCCTGCCAGAGGCTGGGTTAAGCCAAGCCGATGTTCCAACAACACATAACTGGCAGGATTGGTGACGATAAAATCGATTTCCCGCCGTTGAATGGCTGATTCCAGTTCCGGGTAATCATAGACTTTTATCTTGAAATGCTCGGCATGGAAATATGCCTTGAAATGTTGATCCAGGTATGGAACTAGTGCTTGCCACTGCGTTTCGACTTGCGCTTTTGGCCGATAGGCCAGGATGCCAATGTGAAGGGTTTTTTCCGCGAAACATGGCAAGCTGAATAACATCGCAAGCCATATCAACGCCAGACGGATAAATGTGTGCATGATGTCAGGACTTAGGCAGATAAGCCGCTTTAAAAAAGTCTGATGGAATTTGGCTGGGGTTCATATCGATCAAGGCGCAGACTTCTTTTGACAATGCAATTAACTCACTTGTCTCACCACCCAGCATATGACGGTTATAAACCAGATCCGGCAATTCCAGCCCTCGGAACAACATGGGAATGTCTTCTCCGTTGGCATTCAGTCGTTTGGCCAGACGGTAAGCTGTATCAATAGGGTTGGTTTTCCAGGCCCACTGCGCTTTGAAATGACTGCTGATCAAGGCTTGAAGCTGTCGGCTATATTGTTCCGCAACGTCCATACGCACAGCCAAAACGTCAAAAATAGTATTCGGTATTGCACGGCTGTCGAACAGTCGCACAGCACCCAATTGTTCAATTTTAGTGGCGGTGGGTTCGTAAGTGATCAATGCATCCAACTTGTTGTCCTGCCAGTTCGTCAGATGGCTATCGATATTGATATGGACCACTTCAAAATCTGTTGGCATTAAATTGGCTTTAGCCATGATTTTTTTTAACATCAACGCGCCAACGGCGGTAGTTTCAACCCCAATTCGACAGCCCTTAAGCTCACGCAGGCTTTTAATATGCGATTTAACCAATAAGGCATCAGCACCCGACGAGACATCGAATAACAACACCACACAAAGCGGCAAGCCCTGTTGAATGACCCGCAAGGTTTCGTCCAGCGTCAATGCCGCTCCCTGCACTTTTCCACTCAACAAATACTCTAATGATTCTGAGGCGTTATGGGTTTCCAGTAAAATTGCATCCTCAGGTTTTAACCAGCCCATATTGCGGGCAAGAAACAAGAATTCATAACCTGGCCAGACGTGACTGGCAACAGTAATGGGGCCCGATGCACTACAGCCACCCAGGCCGCCAAGCCATGTGGCAACCGAG
>CAZJYS010000002.1:0-34762 GCA_964550075.1 uncultured Methylomonas sp. | reverse complement strand
TGGAGAAGGCGGGTTATTCCTTGATACATCGTTATTTGATGATTCTGAATCCGTCCCGCCAAGCCTACTCTAAAAATTTAAGTGTTAAGGGGCTGCCTGCCAATTTTCATGTGATGGCCATTACACTAATAACAAAAACGATCAAAAAAAATCATCAACAACCGCAGATTGTTAAATACATCACTGATCACACAGTGGAAAGTTAAGACTTCAGATTCGGTGTAAGCCATTATTTGGCATTGAAAAAACCATTAAATCCCAAACCTTCAAGAACCGGCTTGGTGGGGATGGGGTGCCACAGAAGAGTAGTTTTACTCGATATCAAAAGCGTGTCGATTGTTGATAACCACGAGCCTTTTCCCTTAATTGCCAACGATAGATTGCATTCCAGCGCCAAAATAGTTTCATGCCGAAATAACCCAGACATGAGCAACTGACAGCTAGAACTAGGCAACCCAACAAAAAAGGGCCGCCGATAGTGGCCATACTGGAAAATATTGTATCGACTGAAAAATCGATATCGAAATGGGGTTTATCCAGTAACCAGATGCCTAAACGATAAGCAAAATAAAATAACGGCGGCATGGTGAGAGGGTTGGTGATCCACACCAGTGCGACTGAAATGGGTAGATTGGCCCGAAAATACAGGGCCGCAGCGGCAGCCATAGCCATTTGTGTCGGTGCCGGCATCCAGGCAAAAAACAAGCCGATAGCAAAAGCTAAAGAGACTGAGTTTCGGTTTAAACGCCATAAATTAGGATCGTGCAAACGATTGCCCAAAAACTGCAAGCTTTTGATCGATTTAATTTTTTCAGGATCAGGAAGGTATTTTCTTATTGTTTTTTTGTTCATCTTGATTCCCCGGAATTACGCTGGATCGCTGTGGAGTGGCTGATTGCCAATCCAATGTATCAATTAAGGTTGAACGAAATTTTTGGATGCGGCTTCGGCCTCTGCGGTGACTTTGTTCAATGTTTCGCGGTAGCTGGCTTGTTGTTTGTTGGTGGAGTCGACAATCTTTTGATTATCGTTATTTGCTTCCTGGACCACACATTCAAAATACGCTCTGGATTTTTGCTGCCAGTCGTTAATCTCTTGTATGCTTTGGTTGTAAGCCTCTATGTCGATATCGTTGACAGTCGGGGGGGCTGGTTGTTTGCCACAACCATCCGCAGTCCAGACACCATTCTTGAGCGAACCGGCCTGGGGGGCTGATGTGAATGCGATAATCATTAAGGTGATGGCAATCATAAGGCGATGTTTCATGGATAATCTCCGGAAGATGCAAAACGAGTTTTCGATCAGATTGTGCATGTATTTGCTTTATTGATAGATAGTGTGTTGAAAATCAAATAGCTGGGTCTCATTGCTCTTACCGCAATTAATTTTTAAAGCATCCGCAATTACAATTTATTGCATCCTATTATTCTTTCAACCCGGATAGCAAGTGGCGGAATTTAACCAATCCTCTATGCAATAATGGTTGTATATTGCGCCAGGCCTTTTTGCAACAATCGATTGTCCAGGTGCTTAAACGCCGAGAGCTGGCGGGTAAATCGATGGCTTTATCCTGAATCAGGCCTTTTCGATGAAGCCAGTGCACAACGCCACTGACATAGAAAAAACTGGGCAATAAACCTAGAACAAACCAGATCAATCGGCCTGTATCTCCGAATGCTTCACCGGTATGCAATGGCCATTGCCAGGTGGTAAATGTTTGACCCATGCTAAACTGGTTGGGATTGTTCACGCTTTTGATCTGTCCACTCCAACGATCAATCCATACTGTAGTAAAGGGATGATGCTGATTGAGTTCGTGACGTTGGCGTAAATTAACCCGATAGGTCCCCAAATCGCCCTGTGGGGTGGTAATACGCCGAACCTCCGAGCTGGGAAATAGACCACGTGCTACCAGAACCGCTTCGGCAATACTGATAGGTCTATTGTTGGGTATCGATGTGCTGCTGACATTGGGGCCTTCATTGCCGTGACTCATGCCGGTTGATGCCGTGAGTGTTTCCAGTAAGTTCGGATAGGCCAAATGAAAACCGGTAAAGGCCAGCAAAAGCAAAAACGGTGCGCTGAAAAAACCTAGTAAACGATGAGTATCCATTAATAAGCGCATCAATCCTGCATTATGCCGGATTGCAAATGTCTGTCTGAGTTTTGCCAGCCCCGGCCACCATAAATACAGGCCGCTGATGACTGAGAGGGTTAACAGGATACCGAGAGCGGCGACATAGTAGCGGCCACTATTTTCCATCAGCAAATCGGTATGCAAATTCAGTAGGGCGGTGGTGAAAGTTTCACCCCAAAAGCGGTTGCTGATAATTTCGCCAGTATAGGGATTTACCGCGACCATCAACGGTGCGTAAAATTTATCTACACTTTCACGTGGCTTATCAAACCAGGCTGTGATGGCCGTGTTTTCATCTCTGGGTAATTCCAGTGTCCAGGCCCCGTGGCGGTTGGGGTGGGCTTTTCGCAGCGCTCCTAAAATGCGATCCAGCGATAATTTTGGGGTATGCGGATTGGCTATTTCGAGCTCAGGATTGAAGAGAATATCCAATGCTTCGCGATAGACGCTCAAACTACCTGTTAGACCGATGACTGCAAAAAATAAACCTAAAACCAGCGCCAGATAAAGGTGACATTTCACCCAATGCGCATGGGTGATTAAACGAAGAAATTGGAATGACATTGAAGGATCAAGGTGCAGAAAAAACTATTAATAGATACGGAAACCCCTAGTTTACAGGCGGCTGTGCATATCAGCAAAATCAATGCCCCTATATGGGTTAGCGTGGTTTTATGAGTCTCGGCAAACTGGCTTTTGTAGCGGGTGTCACTTGGGTTCAGCATTGGTCCAGGTTGCCGATCGGTCTGGAATGGTTTTTGTTGGTTGGGATGGTTCTGTTATTGGCTGTATTTCGCCTATGGATAGCTTGGGCAGTGCTATTGGGTGTGCTGTGGGCCAGTGTTTATGGTGACTGGCGTTTATCGGAAACGCTTGCCTTGAATTTACAAGGTCAAGATATAAAACTGCAGGGGTATATTCTCAGTTTGCCGGAACATCAAGACAATCGGTTAAGTTTTGATTTTGTGGTGACACAAGCCCAGCCGGGTATTCCTGTCAAACTGCATTTGAATTGGTATAACCCCAAAGTCGCATTGCAGGCTGGTCAGGCTTGGGAAATGTCGGTGAGACTTAAAAGACCGCATGGTCGCAGTAATCCCGGTGGGTTTGATTATGAAGCCTGGTTGTTTGCCAATCATGTGGGGGCTACCGGTTATGTGCGGACCAATTCGCAACCTCAGCCGCTGTCGACTGTATTCAACATCCAGCGGACTATAGCCGTTTGCCGACAAGCCATTTCTGATCATTTGGATAAAGCTTTGCCGGATAGCAAGCAACTTGGGGTGATTAAAGCTTTAACCATCGGCAGTCAGGATTTAATTAGTCAGCAGCAATGGGCGTTATTCAGACAAACCGGGATTGTGCATTTAATGGTTATTTCCGGTTCCCATATCAGTTTGATAGCCGGGTTGGTGTTCTTGCTTGTTCGGCGATTCTGGATCCGTTGGGGTAGTTTGCAGATATCCCCGCAAAATGTCGCTGCATTATTGGCATGGTTTGCCGCTTTGTTTTATGCGGGCTTATCCGGATTTTCAATTCCCACTCAGCGAGCCATGTTGATGTTGTCGGTGGGTTTGTGGTCTATCGTGCGTCAGCGACACACGGCGGCTATGCCAGTACTAGCCCTGGCATTATTAGTGGTGGTGCTGGTTGACCCGCTGGCGGTCATTTCGGCTGGCTTTTGGTTATCTTTTGTAGCGGTCGCATTACTGATCTTTATATCATCAGGAAGGCTGGGGCATAACACCTACTGGCAAGAGGCTTTTAAGTTGCATTTTGCCATGGCGGTGGGGTTGGCGCCTTTATTGATGGTATTTTTTCAGCAAGTGTCACTCATTGCGCCCTTAGCTAACTGGTTGGCAGTGCCTTTAGTGGGGTTTTTGATTACACCCTTGGCTTTGTTGGGGACAGCAATCGCTTTGCTATCCGACAAGCTGGCTGCTTGGTTGTTATGGCCTGTTGACGGGTTGTTACAAGTTCAGGAATGGTTTTTACAGCAACTAACGGTTTTGCCTGCAATTAACTTGAATTGTTCCCAGCCACCTTGGTATGCGGTATTGTTGGCAGTGGGTGGCATTATTTTGCTTTTAGCGCCCAGAGGTATACCGGGACGGTATTTGAGTCCAATTCTATTGTTACCAGCCTTCTTTGTGCAGGTCGATAAACCCAAAGCCGGTGAAATTTGGTTAACTTTGCTGGATGTAGGTCAAGGCTTGGCAACGGTTGTGCAAACCGAACACCACTCTTTGGTATTTGATACCGGAGCAAAATATTCAGAGCAATCCGATATGGGAGAGTCGGTGCTATTGCCATTTCTGCGCTATCAAAATATCAACGCGCTGGATAATTTAATGATTAGCCACGGTGACATAGATCATAGTGGCGGCGCCGCATCATTGATGGCTGCTTTACCGATTACTGAGGTTTATAGCAGTGTCGCCCAATGGGCGGAACATGACCATGGTCAATATTGTCAAGCAGGGCAGGGCTGGTCATGGGATGGGGTTGAGTTTACGGTTTTAGCTCCAATCGCGGGTCAATCCGAATCGGAAAATGATAGATCCTGTGTGTTAAAAATTACCGGCTTGAAACAGAGCTTTTTATTGACTGGCGATATTGAAGCGGATGCTGAAAACCTATTGGTTGAACGCTACGGTGAAAGACTGCGCAGTACGGTGCTGATCGCACCACACCATGGCAGCAAAACCTCATCCAGTTACCCATTTCTTCAACAAGTCAGACCGGCATGGGTATTAATTCCGGCTGGACACCTGAATCGATTCGGCTTTCCGCATGCTCAGGTTATGCGGCGTTATCAACGCATGAATACTCAAACGCTGATTACCGGCTTGCATGGTGCTATTAGCGTTAAAGCTGGTGATTCGGGTTTGGAGGTGGAAACGTCAAGGCAAACAAGACATAGATACTGGATGTTGGATACTAACTAACAGTTCAGAGACGTAAGAATTTACGTCTCTGAACAGAAGGTTGACTCTCAGGTTCTGAAATTACCAACGGTTGAACGCAGTTGATTAGCCAATTCCATCAACTCGTTACAGGCTTCGGCGGTGTTTTTGGCTCCTATCGAGGTTTCTTCCGAAACATGACTGATGTTGCTGACGTTCCGGTTGATTTCCTCGGCGACAGCGGTTTGCTCTTCTGCCGCACTGGCGATTTGGTTATTCATGTCGTTGATGGTGTCGATTCTTTCGCTGATGGACGTGATGGATTCGCCCGCAGAAGCGGCTTGATTGACGCTGGATGCGGCACGTTTACGACCATTGTCCATGACGGAAACGGCCTGTTTGGCGCGGCCTTGCAGACGTTCTATGGTTTGTTGAATTTCCAGCGTTGAATTTTGCGTACGACTGGCCAGAGTTCTCACTTCATCTGCGACTACGGCAAAACCACGGCCTTGTTCGCCAGCCCGTGCCGCTTCAATAGCGGCGTTTAGAGCCAGCAAGTTGGTTTGTTCAGCAATGCCCTGGATCACGCCCAAAACTTCACCGATGCTGTTACTGTCATTTTCCAGTTCATGGATAACGCTGGCTGCATTTTCCACCTCGGATGCCAGGCTGTTGATACCGTTAACAGCTTCTTTGACAATGTTTTTACCGCTAGTAGCTTCCTGATCAGCATTTTCAGCCGCTTCCGAAGCCCGAATGGCGTTTCTGGCTACTTCCTGGACCGTTGAAGTCATTTGCTTCATAGCGTTGGCAACCAAAGTGGTTTCCTGTAATTGTCGCTCGACGCCTCTTTGGGTAGTCTGGGTAATGTTGGCCAGCTTGTGAGATGCGTTGGCTAGTTTTTCGCTGGTTACGCTGATCTCGTCAACAGTTTTGGCGATTTTTTTGACGAAGGAATTAAAACTGGACGCAACCCAGGCAAATTCGGATTTACCTTTGGCATTGAGTCGGGCGCGCAAATCGCCTGAGCCGCTGCATATTTGTTGCAGGCTCAAAGCTAAATCCGTTAAGGGTGCGATGATCAGGGAATTCATCACGAAATAGCCTGTGCCGCCTATCAATAATAAAACCAAAGCTAAAAAGCCTACGGCATAAAGCATTTCGGTTTTGAATCCTTCAAAGGCCACGCCAAAAGGCGTGATAATTTCAAAAGCACCGTGTAAGTCACCTGCCCGACGATTTTCCATTGGATAGCCCAACAAATCCACACCTTGATCGTTCTGCCATAGATCTTGAGAGGTTTTAGGGTCGCCATGACACAACTCGCATTGTTTGACAATTTTCACAGGTCTGAAATAGCGAATCTCCTGTTTTTCATCGTCGATATAGCTATATTCGGTAAGAGCTGTATTGCTTTGAAATTTTTCCAGAACTTGACGTTCAATATCATCAGGAGTGTTGCGGCTGACGTTACGAGGATTGAGTGCAGGCGCTTTAAACCTGAATCCCCCTTCTTTAGCTTTAGCTTCAATCACATCCCAGGCATTGGCGGTGGGAACTGTAGCTGTAATGATGTTACGTTTAGTGGTTTGATCCTGGTTTTGGGTTAGCTGAATCAATAATTGCGGCGAGAATACGCCGTTTTCCCATTTTTTAATTACGTTGTCTTTGACAGACTCAGAAACCAAAAGGAGTTGGCGGGATGATTCAATTTTGCGATCGATGAGATTTTGTTTTTGCACGTTTGAGAAAGTAATCAAAATACCTATCCCAACCAGAGTTAGAACGGTCATGCTGATTGCTACCACTTTTACACCTACAGAATGCCAGTTCATCAACATTCGCAACTCCTTACCTAAATTATTACCGTATCAATTAATTGTAAATTTGTTCCCTAAAGCGCTCAGCTAAAGACAAGTGGCAAAAGTATAGCTTACAATTTGTTCGGTCTTATTTAAAAAAACTCAATTCTGATGCCGAAAATCAAGGTTCTTTTTGTTTGTATGGGGAATATATGCCGCTCACCAACTGCTGAAGGCGTTTTTATTGCGGCGATTGAAAATCAGCGGCTTTCTGACCGTTTTGAAGTCGACTCTGCCGGTACTCATGCTTACCATGTAGGAGATGCCCCGGATTTAAGAGCGCAAAAAGCTGCCCGAGATCGAGGGGTTGAGTTGAAGCACCTCAAAGCCCGTAAAGTCCGAGATGCAGATTTTGAGCAATTTGATCACATTCTTGTCATGGATGATGAAAACTACGCGATCTTGATTGAAACCTGCCCCGTTGAGCATCAGTCCAAAATTCGCCACTTTCTAGAGTATGCACCACAGCTCCAACAGCGGGAAGTGCCAGATCCCTATTATGGTGGGGCCTATGGTTTCGAACGGGTATTAGATATGGTGGAAGCTGCTTCGGAGGGCTTTATTGAAGACTTGCGACGTCAAGGCGCTTTAGATTAATTTCACAGGTACTGAAAATGAGCATACAAGCAAATACAGTCGGTTATCTTGATGACGATGTTATGTTGGAAGGTTTTTTTGCCTATGACGATGCCATAGTAGGCGTTAGGCCATTGGTTTTGATACATCATGCCTGGGGCGGGCGTGATGAATTTGTCGCCGAAAAAGCCAAAAAACTGGCTGAACTGGGTTATCTGGCTTTTGCCGCAGACATGTATGGCAAAGGTGTCAGAGGTGCTTCACCGGAAGAAAATGCACAATTGATGCAGCCTTTTATGCAAGACAGGGCTAAGTTGCAAAAGCGTGCACTGGCGGCATTAGCGAATGCGAAATTATTGCCATGGGCGGATAATGACAAAATCGCCGTGATGGGGTTTTGTTTTGGCGGTTTATGTGCTTTGGATTTGGCCCGCACAGGAGCATCACTGCGCGGCGTGGTTTCGTTTCATGGTTTGTTTATTCCTCCCGGAAATATCCCAAATCCGCAAATCAAAGCCAAGGTTTTAGTATTGCACGGGCATGACGATCCGATGGGGCCGCCTGAGCAGGTGTTGGCTTTACAAACAGAACTGACTCAAGCCGGAGCGGACTGGCAGATGCATATTTATGGTGGGACTGTGCATGCATTTACAAATCCGCTCGCAAATGATCCTGGTTTTGGAACCGTATATGACAGTCAGGCGGATAAACGCTCCTGGATCGCCATGCAGAATTTCTTTGAAGAGATTTTTGCCTGACTTGGTGGGTAGGCCTTTGTTATAATCCCTCTCTTTATGAGGCTTCTTAGTTCAAAAAGGATTTGAGCTACAGGCTAACTCGCTGAGCCGCAAAGGTTAGGCAGAACAGGAATCACGGACCCATGGCAGACTTCGCTAAAGAAATTATCCCCGTCAATCTCGAAGACGAAATGAAACAATCCTACCTAGATTACGCGATGAGCGTGATAGTGGGTAGAGCGCTACCGGATGTCAGAGATGGTCTGAAACCTGTTCATCGTCGGGTGTTGTACGCCATGAACGAGCTTGGCAACGACTGGAACAAACCCTATAAAAAATCGGCACGTATCGTCGGTGATGTGATCGGTAAATATCATCCACATGGTGACACGGCGGTCTACGACACCATGGTTCGCATGGCGCAGCCGTTCTCCTTGCGTTACATGTTAATTGACGGCCAAGGCAACTTCGGCTCGGTGGACGGTGATTCGCCTGCGGCAATGCGATATACCGAAGTGCGTATGTCTAAAATTGCTCACGAACTGTTGGCAGATCTGGATAAGGAAACCGTCAATTTCGTCGCCAACTACGACGAATCGGAATCCGAACCAACTGTGATGCCGACCCGTATTCCCACTTTGTTGATCAACGGTTCTTCCGGTATTGCGGTGGGGATGGCGACGAATATTCCGCCGCACAATCTGACTGAAATCGTCACCGCCTGTCTGGCGTTGATCGAAAATGCCGACCTGACTATCCCGGAATTGATGCAAATCGTGCCGGGCCCGGATTTTCCTACCGCTGCCATCATCAATGGTGCTTCCGGTATTCTGGAAGCCTACACGACGGGTCGCGGACGTATTTATCTCCGTGCGCGTTCACATTTTGAGAATATTGGCGATAGTGAACGTCAAGCCATTATTACCACCGAACTACCCTATCAAGTTAATAAAGCCCGCTTGCTGGAAAAAATTGCCGAGCTGGTCAAGGAAGGCAAACTGGAAGGTATTTCCGGCTTGCGTGATGAGTCTGATAAAGACGGTATGCGTATGGTCATCGAACTGCGTCGTGGCGAAGTCGCCGATGTGGTGTTGAACAATCTATACAAACAAACCCAAATGCAGACCGTGTTTGGTATCAATATGGTCGCGTTGCTGGATGGTCGCCCGCATTGCATGAATTTAAAAGAAATTCTGGCGGCGTTTATTGATCATAGACGGGAAATCGTCACCCGCAGAACCATCTACAACTTGCGTAAAGCACGGGAGAGGGCGCATATATTGGAAGGCCTTGCGGTTGCATTGGCCAATATCGATGAAATGATCGAATTGATCAAAACTTCGCCTAATCCACAGGAAGCCAGAGTCGGTTTGCTGGCTAAAACCTGGAATCCCGGGTTGGTAGCTGCGTTATTGGATAGAGCGGACGCCGATCGTTCACGTCCGGAACATTTAACACTGGAGTTTGGCTTGGTTGGCGGTTTCTACCGTCTGTCGGAAGAACAGGCCCAAGCCATTCTGGATCTTCGCTTGCACAGACTGACCGGTCTGGAACAAGAGAAAATCGTCAACGAATATAAGCAACTGTTGGAAGTCATCGACGAATATCTACATATCCTGGGCAGCGATATACGTTTGATGGAAGTGATCAAAGAAGAACTGGAAGAAATCAAGGCCCAATATGCTGACGCCAGACGCACAGAAATCATTCAGGATTATTCCAATCTGTCTGCAGAAGACTTGATCACCGAGGAAGATATGGTGGTCACCATGTCGCATGAAGGTTATGTCAAAACTCAACCTTTAACCGATTACAAAGCTCAACGCCGGGGTGGCAGGGGCAAATCTGCAACTGCAACCAAAGAAAATGATTTCGTCGATAAGCTGATTATCGCCAACACCCACGACACCATTCTTTGCTTCTCGTCGCGTGGTAAGGTTTATTGGCTGAAGGTCTACGAATTACCTGTGGCTAGCCGGGCTTCTCGCGGCAAACCTTTTGTGAATTTGTTGCCGCTGGAAGCGGATGAAAAAATCAACGCCATGTTGTCGGTGCGTGAATACAGTGAAGATAAATATGTCTTCATGGCGACCAGTTCCGGTACTGTGAAAAAGACGCCGCTGACCGAATTTTCTTACCAGCTGGCCAGAGGCAAAATTGCCATCGATTTGCGCGAAAACGATACGCTGGTTGGGGTTGCCTTGACCGACGGTCAACAAAATGTGTTGTTATTCAATAGCGATGGTAAAGCGGTTTGTTTTAATGAAACCGATGTGCGTTCAATGGGCAGAACGGCGACTGGTGTGCGCGGCATGCGCTTGCAGGAAGGTCAGAAAATTATTTCCCTGATCATCGCCGCAGAAGGCACGGTTTTGAATATTACCGAAAACGGCTATGGCAAGCGCACTCGGTTAGAAGAATTTACCCCGCATAAACGCGGCGGACTAGGCTTGATTGCCATCCAGACTTCCGAGCGCAATGGCTCTGTAGTAGGTGCGGTTTTGGTGAATGACAATGACGAAATCATGTTGATTACCAATGCCGGTACTCTGGTCAGAACCAGGGTCAACGAAATTTCGGTGGTGGGCAGAAACACCCAGGGTGTCACTGTCATCAGGCTGGATAAAGGCGAAAAGGTGGTTGGTGTAGACCGAATAGACGGTTTGGGCGACGAAGAAGACGAAGATGTCGATGGCCAAAATGGCGATGACGAAAACACAGTAATTGATAATGCCGATCTCGGCGGAGAAGAAGAATAATGGCAAGGATTTTTAACTTTAGCGCTGGGCCTTCGATGTTGCCTGAGAGTGTACTGATCAAAGCGCAACAGGAAATGTTGGATTGGCAGGGTAGTGGTATGTCGGTGATGGAAATGAGTCACCGTGGCAAGCATTTCATGGCGATTGCCGAAACCATGAAGAACGATTTAATCGAGCTGATGGCGATTCCTGCCAACTATAAAGTGTTGTTTTTGCAAGGCGGCGCTACCGCGCAATTTGCGATGATTCCGCAAAATATCCTGAACGGCAAAGCTTCGGCTTGTTACGTCAACACTGGCGCCTGGTCGACCAGCGCCATTAAAGAAGCAGGAAAATATTGCGAAGTTAAACTCGCTGCTAGTTCCGAAAATACGGCGTTTACCAGCATTCCAGCTGCTGAAGAATGGCAAGTTGATGCTGATGCTGCTTATTTACATTACACCTCAAACGAAACCATACATGGGGTTGAGTTTAATCATGTGCCGGAAGTAGGCAGTTTGCCGCTAGTTTGTGATATGTCTTCTAATATTCTGTCGCGTCCTGTTGATGTCAGTCGCTATGGGATAATTTATGCAGGTACCCAAAAGAACATGGGGCCATCCGGGGTCACTGTGGTGATTGTGCGTGAAGACCTAGTCGGTTTGGCGCCAAAATCCGTGCCTTCGGTATTTAATTACGAACAGCAAGCCAAAAGCGATTCCATGTTGAATACCCCCGCTACCTATAACTGGTATTTGTTGGGCTTGGTGTTGCAATGGTTGAAAGCAGAAGGTGGTGTAGCGGCTATTGAGAAGCACAACATCAAAAAAGCCGATAAGCTCTACCAAGCCATTGATCAGTCCAGTTTATATCGTAATCCGGTAGACAAAGACTGTCGTTCACGTATGAACATTCCATTCATACTGGCGGATGCCGGATTGGATAAAGAATTTTTGGCATCGGCTGAGAAAAATGGTTTGAGCTCTCTGGCTGGGCATCGGTCGGTTGGCGGAATGCGCGCCAGCATCTATAACGCCATGTCGGAAGCGGGTGTTGATGCGTTGATTGAGTTCATGGCTGAGTTTGAGCGTACCCACTAAGCATCATGACCGCTATTATTCCTCTGTCTGAATTACGCGCCCAAATCGACGCGATTGATCAACAAATTTTGCAATTGATCAATCAACGGGCAAATTGCGCGATTGAAGTGGCTAGAACCAAGCAAGCAGAAGGTGAAACCGGTAGTTTTTATCGTCCTGATCGTGAAGCGCAAGTATTAAGGCGAATACAGTCGCTGAATTCTGGCCCTTTGAATGACAACACCACCGCTCATTTGTTTCGCGAAATCATGTCTGCCTGTCTGGCATTGGAAAAGCCTCTGGAAGTGGCTTATCTGGGCCCACAGGGTACGTTTACTCAACAGGCTACCTTTAAGCATTTTGGGCATGCGGTAAAAGATATTCCGGTACCGACAATTCATGAAATTTTTAAGGCCGTGGAAACGGGTCATTGTCAGTTTGGTGTCGTGCCTGTGGAGAATTCGACTGAAGGTGTGATTGCACATACCCTGGATCGCTTCATGGACAGCCCTTTGCAGGTTTGTGGTGAAGTGGAAATTCGTGTACATCAAAACTTGCTGGGCAAAATGGACAGTTTGTCCGGAATTACGGAAGTCTATTCCCATCAGCAATCATTGGCGCAGTGCCGACAATGGCTGAATACTTATTTACCTGGCGTCCCTTGCACTGCAGTCAGTAGCAATGCCGAAGCCGGGCGCCTGGCGTCATTAAGTCAAAATAAAGCAGCGATCGCTGGCTTGGTAGCTGCTGAACTGTATGATTTGAATATCATCGAAAAACACATTGAAGATGAGGCCAATAACACCACCCGTTTTATTGTTATAGGCACTCAGCAACCTCAATCTACAGGTCTGGATAAAACCTCGATTTTGGTATCTACCGGCAATCAATCCGGTGCGTTGCATAAAATTTTGGCACCTTTTGCCGAATATGGTATCAGCATGGCGCATATCGAATCCCGTCCATCCAGACAAGGTTTGTGGGAATACGTTTTCTTTATCGACATCGAAGGTCATCGCGATGATTTGGATGTCTCCAAAGCATTACTAGCCCTGCAAAACAATGTCAAGATGTTGAAGATCCTTGGTTCCTATCCCAAAGCCGTTATATAACTCTCATTTCATGAATAAATTTTTAGAACTTGCATTGGCTGGTGTGCAGCAACTGGTGCCCTATGTGCCCGGCAAACCCGTAGATGAATTGCAGCGCGAATTAGGTTTGACAGAGGTTGTCAAGCTGGCTTCCAACGAAAACCCGCTAGGTACAGGGTTAAAAGTTTCGGCAGCCATTCAGGCAACCCTACCCGAATTAACGCGCTACCCTGATGGGAGTGGTTTTTCGTTAAAATCGGCATTATCCGCAAAATTGGCTGTAACGCCTGAACAAATTACTTTGGGCAACGGTTCCAGCGAGATTTTGGAATTGGTTATGCGTACCTTTGTCGCGCCTGAACATGAAGTGGTTTTTTCGCAGCATGCGTTTGCCTTGTATCCAATATTAACTCAGGCTGTGGGAGCGAAAGCCACTGTTGTGCCAGCCAAAAATTACGGACATGATTTATCGGCTATGCTGGCCAGTGTTACAGATAAAACACGGCTGGTTTTTATTGCCAATCCCAACAATCCAACCGGCACTTTATTAGCGCAGACTGATCTTGAAGACTTTATAGCCGCCTTACCGTCGCAGGTATTATGCGTTTTGGATGAGGCTTATTACGAATTTGTGGAGCCTGAACTCAGAACCGAATCGCTGGATTGGCCGAATCGTTACCCCAATCTGATCGTAACCCGTACTTTTTCAAAAGCCTATGGTTTGGCAGGGCTGCGTATTGGTTTTGGGATTTCCTCGCCAGATGTTGCCGATTTATTGAATCGTGTCAGACAGCCTTTTAATAGCAATATGCTGGCATTGGCTGCGGCTGAAGCGGCGTTGACCGATACTGATTATTTGGCTGAAACCTTAGCAGTGAATACTGCGGGGATGAAGCAACTCACTGATGCATTTGCGGCATTGGATTTGGAATGGATTCCGTCTGCCGGTAACTTTGTGTCGGTGGATGTCAAGCAGACTGCTTTGCCTGTTTACGAAGCCTTGTTGCGCAAGGGTGTGATAGTCAGACCAGTGGCTAATTATGAGATGCCACGTCATTTACGCATCAGTATTGGCACTGAACGGGAAAACCAGATTTTCATTCATGCCTTGAACGAGGTTTTGAAAGGTGTTTAAACGCCTATGCGTCATCGGCACCGGCTTGATTGGCGGTTCTATTGCTCGTGCGGCGCGAGCTCAAGGCTTATGCCAGGAAGTTGTGGCGTTTGGTCGGGAAAAGAATCTACCCAATTTGCAATTAGCCAAGCAACTGGGAGTGATAGATCAGTTTTATACCGATATTGCCGCAGCCCTTGAAGGTAGTGATTTTGTGATGATTGCCACGCCGGTTGGCAGCATGCAGAGTATCTTCGAGCTGATCAAGCCTTATTGGAATGATCGGGCTTTGTACAGTGATGCCGGCAGCACCAAGGCCAGTGTGGTGGCTGCGGTAAATGCGGTGTTCGGATATGTGCCCAATAATTTTGTGCCTGCGCATCCGATTGCCGGGGCCGAACGCAGTGGCGTGGATGCTTCGGATGCCGAATTATTCAAAAATCGCCGCTTAATTATTACCCCGCTGGATGACACAGATCCTCAAGCCGTAGATAAGTTGAGCCGCTTTTGGCAGCGAATAGGCTCCAGTGTTTCAGTCATGAGTGTGGAACATCATGACACCGTATTGGCTGCCACCAGTCATTTACCGCATCTTTTGGCGTTTGCGCTGGTGGGCTTGCTGGGACGCAAAGATGAACAGCGGGAAATTTTTAGATATGCTGCGGGCGGTTTTAAGGATTTCAGCCGCATTGCCTCCAGCGATCCCACCATGTGGATGGATATTTGTCTGGCCAACAAACAGGAAATTATTCCGCTACTTCAGCAGTTCAAAGCCGAACTCAATACCATAGAACAAGCATTGGCCGCCGATCAGGGGCAGCAATTGTTCGATACTTTTACTTATGCCAGAAATGCCCGGCAACGCTTTCTCGATACCTTAGACGATTAAAAGAAGATCACTATGTCCCAATCCATTACTTTTCAAGTTCAACCCGGTGGCAGTTTGCGCGGCGAAATTCGTGTGCCCGGTGACAAATCCATGTCTCATCGTTCCATCATGCTGGGTTCCATAGCAGAAGGTGTTACTCATGTCAGAGGCTTTCTGAATGCCGAAGATGCCATGTCGACATTGGAGGCTTTTCGCGCCATGGGTGTGCAAATTGAAGGCCCGGTCAATGGTGAAGTAACTATTCATGGCGTTGGCAAACACGGTTTGAAAGCGCCGGAAAAACCACTGTATTTGGGTAACTCCGGCACCTCTATGCGCTTATTGAGCGGTCTTTTGGCGGGTCAGCCTTTTGATTGTGTTTTGACTGGCGATAAGTCTTTGGAGTCACGTCCAATGAAACGCGTGACTGCACCTTTAGCAGAAATGGGGGCGGAAATTGAAACTCAAGCTAATGGCACTGCACCACTGCATATCAAAGGCAAGGCTGGCAAATTGAAAGGTTTGCATTACCAAATGCCGATTGCCAGTGCTCAGGTTAAATCCTGTTTGTTATTGGCCGGCATGTACGCCGAAGGCGAGACCAGCGTCACGGAACCGGCGCCGACACGCGATCATACCGAGCGTATGTTGAATGGCTTTGGTTACCCTGTACAGCGCGAAGGTAGTACGGCACGCATTAACAACCAAGGCAAATTGACGGCAACCGAAATTGACGTACCCAGCGATATTTCTTCGGCAGCGTTCTTCCTGGTGGGTGCCAGTATTGCGCCAGATTCGGATGTGACCTTGAAGCATGTCGGCATCAATCCGACTCGTACTGGCGTGATCGATATTTTGCGATTGATGGGTGCGAATATCGAAGTGCTAAACGAGCGCGAAGTGGGCGGCGAACCGGTGGCGGATTTGCGCGTGCGTTCGTCTCAATTAAAAGGCATCAGTATCCCGGAACATTTGGTTCCGCTGGCGATTGACGAGTTTCCAGTGCTTTTTGTTGCCGCATCCTGTGCCGAAGGGCAAACGGTATTGACCGGCGCTGAAGAGTTGCGGGTTAAGGAATCCGACCGGATTCAGGTCATGGCCGATGGCTTGCAAATTCTGGGCGTCGATGCGCAGCCAACCAAAGATGGTATGGTCATTAATGGTGGCAAATTAGGTACTGGGGAAGTCGATTCACATGGTGATCATCGTATCGCCATGTCGTTCTCGATTGCAGGTTTACGTTCAAGCGGTCCGATTACCATTAAAGACTGCGCCAATGTGAATACTTCGTTTCCTGAGTTCAGTCAATTGGCTACTCAATTAGGCCTGAATTTGATTACGCTGTAATGATGAATATTCCCGTTTTAACTATTGACGGCCCTAGTGGTGCTGGTAAAGGCACCGTCAGTCGTGCCGTCGCCAAGTTATTAGGCTGGAACTATCTGGACAGCGGTTCCATTTATCGTTCTTTGGCGATTGCCTGTATGCAAGCAGATGCAGATTTGAGCGATGTGGAAGCGGTATGCAAAATTGCTCAAAACATGCAGTTGGCTTTTGATTGCGGTGAAACTTTGCAAGTCAATCTGAATGGCCACAACATAACGCCCTTGTTAGGTACGGAAGCCACTGGCAATATAGCTTCGATTGTGGCGGCTTATCCCGAGGTGAGGACGATTTTGCTACAAAAACAGAAGGATTTTCAACAACTTCCGGGGTTGGTTGCAGATGGTCGTGACATGGGTAGTGTCGTGTTTCCGAAAGCGCAATATAAAGTGTATCTGACCGCCAGTGCAGAAGAGCGTGGTAAGCGTAGATATAAGCAGTTGATTGAAAAGGGAATTGATGCTAACCTAGCACAGATTACCCAGGAGATAGAAGCACGTGATCGTCGCGATAGCGAAAGAGCCACTGCTCCATTGATGGTGCCGGAAGGGGCTGTTTATTTGGATTCATCGAGTTTAAGCATTCAGCAGGTGATCGACAGGGTAATAGATTTAGTCCGTTAGGGCTTTTTGGTGGCTGCCAATGACAAGGCGGCTTTTTTTAATTTTATTGATAAGAGAAAGCTTGTTTGTGTTTTAACAAGTTTGGGAAAGTAGAGAAATGAGCGAAAGCTTTGCACAGTTATTAGAAGAGAGTTTTGCCAAGACTGAAATGCGTCCTGGCGCCATGTTAATGGGTACCGTGATCGATATCGAAAATGAATTCGTGATCGTCAGCACCCAAGCTAAATCGGAAGGTGTGATTCCGAAATGGCAATTTTTAAATGCAGATGGCGATCTGGAAGTCAATGTCGGCGACGAAATCGAAGTAGCTCTCGACATGTTCGAAGACGGCTTGGGTTCAACACTTCTTTCCCGCGATAAAGCTAAGAAAAGTAAAGCTTGGTCCGAACTGGAAAAAGCTTTCGAAACTCAGGAAACCATTGTTGGTCGTATCAACGGTAAAGTACGTGGTGGTTTCACAGTGGCTGTTGGCGCGCTGCGTGCCTTCCTGCCAGGTTCTCTGGTGGATGTGCGTCCGATTCGTGACACCACCTTCCTGGAAAACCGCGACTTAGAATTCAAAGTTATCAAAATTGACCAAAAACGTAACAATGTCGTGTTGTCACGTCGCGCGGTGGTTGAAAGCGAATACAGCGCAGAAAGAGAAGAATTGGTTAAAACCTTACAAGAAGGCGCCATTGTGGTGGGTGTGGTCAAAAACCTCACCGATTACGGTGCTTTCATTGATTTGGGCGGCGTCGATGGTCTGTTGCACATTACCGATATGGCATGGCGTCGTGTACGTCATCCATCAGAGTGCGTGGAAATCGGCCAGGAAATCAATGTCAAGGTTTTGAAATTCGACAAAGACAAAACCCGTGTATCTCTGGGCATGAAGCAAATGGAAGAAGATCCATGGCAAAACATTGCTCGCCGTTACCCTGCTGGTACCCGTGTATTCGGTAAAGTGAACAACCTGACTGATTACGGCTGCTTCGTGGAAATCGAAGAAGGCGTTGAAGGTTTGGTTCACGTTTCTGAAATGGACTGGACCAATAAAAACGTCAATCCATCCAAAATGGTACAACTGGGTGATGAAGTTGAAGTCATGGTATTGGAAATCGACGAAGAACGTCGTCGTATTTCACTGGGCATGAAACAATGCCGTTCGAACCCATGGGATGAGTTTGGCGCCACCCATAACAAAGGCGATAAAATCAGCGGCAAAATCAAATCCATTACTGATTTCGGTATCTTTATTGGACTCGATGGCGGTATCGATGGTTTGGTTCACATGTCAGATATTTCCTGGAATGAGAACGACGAAGAAGCTATTCGCAACTACAAAAAAGGCGATGAAGTTGAAACTGTGATTTTGGCGGTTGACCCTGAGCGTGAGCGTATTTCTTTGGGTATCAAACAACTGGAACAAGACCCATTCCAAAACTATATTGCTGTCAACGAAAAAGGTGCTCTGGTTAAAGGTACTGTCAAAGAAGTTGATGCCAAAGGTGCTGTCATCACTTTGGCTGACAACGTTGAAGGCTATTTGCGTGCTTCTGAAATTCAACGTGACCGCGTCGAAGACGCCCGCACTTTGTTGAAAGAAGGTGATCAAATCGAAGCAAAATTTGTTGGCGTCGACAAAAAAACCAAGTCTATTTCTTTGTCTATCAAAGCCAAAGATGTTGAGGAAGAGTCAAACGCTATTAAAGATTACTCACAACAAGGTGCGGGTTCAGCCACTTTGGGTGATATCTTTAAACAAATGGATAAATAATACCGTCCAAGGGTGATGTGTTCTGCACATCACCCCGTTTCGATTAATCAGGGTTGAATGTGACAAAATCAGAATTGATAGAGGTGTTGGCACGTAAACAGCCGCACCTTCCGCTTAAAGATGTTGAATTAGCTGTCAGATGTGTGGTTGATCACTTGAGCGATACACTGGCTAGCGGTGAACGTATCGAAATCAGGGGCTTTGGTAGCTTTTCATTGCACCATCGTTCTGCCAGACTGGGTAGAAATCCAAAAACCGGTGAGTCTGTTTCCTTGACAGAAAAGCATGTTCCGCATTTCAAACCAGGTAAAGAGTTGCGCGACCTGGTAGATGCCTCCAGGGAAAATTATAATATTGTCGATTAACACCATTCTTAGCCAGCCAGAAAGCCGTGCATAATTGTTGGCATTAATAACGATTATGCTCGCAATTGAATCAGGCTGGCTCCAATCGATGCCTCTCTCATCAAACATGATTATTGATTGTGAAGCTGATAGAGCATCCGTTCCACTTTAATCCCAGCTACGGCTACGATCTTGAAGGGTTGCTGGCGATAACCCCTCCATCTGCACCCGCTGATTTTGTTCAATTCTGGCAAGCTCGTTATCGCAAGACGTTAGCGTTACGTATCTACTTCACTTTAGGTGAATGTGGTTCCCATTCCGGGTTGAAGACCTTTGATGTCAATTACCAGTCCACAGACGGCTTTACAATAGGTGGTTGGTTGCTAGAACCTGAAGATCAGGAGGTCAGGCAATGTATTATTGTCGGCCACGGCTATGGTGGACGCAATCAGCCGGACTATCATTTCAATATCCCCCATACAGCGTATCTATTTCCTTGTTTTCGAGGAATTTCCAGAAGTCGCTCGGATCAGGTTTCAGACCAGCCTGCATCCCATGTATTGCATCATATTGACGATCCTGAGCGCTATATTCTAGGAGGTTGTGTCGAAGATTTGTGGCTGGCAGTGACATTGATGCTGGAGTTGTATCCGCACGCTAAAGACAGAATTGGGTATATGGGCATCAGTTTTGGTGGTGGTATTGGCGCATTAGGATTGCCTTGGGATAACCGCGTACAAAAAATTCATTTGAATGTACCCACTTTTGGCTGCAATCCTCTGCGATTAGAGCTGCCATCCTTAGGCAGCGCCGCAGCAGTATCTCAATATGTAAAATCATTAGGTCATGTTCCTGACACTTTAGCCTATTACGATGCGGCGATTACTGCGCAGTTTGCTCAACAACCCTTGCATATGGCGGCGGCATTATTTGATCCCATGGTAGCGCCCCCAGGACAATTTTGTATTTATAACGCCTGGTCAGGTTCGAAAGATTTATTTGTCCTGGATGCGGGGCACTATGAATATCCGCGTCAACAGCAGCAAAATCAGCAGTTATTGTGGCAACTACAAGCTTTTTTTGCGGAATCAACTCATCCATCATGAATCGAGAATATCATCACTGGTATAGCGCACGTTTGGGACGAAATATGGAATTTCTGGTATTTGGCCATGCTGGTGCCAAGGTTCTGGTCTTTCCTACCCGGGATGGTCGATTTTATGAGTATGAAAATCTGCGAATTGTTGAAACCTTACAAGATAAAATTAAAGCAGGGCATATCCAGCTATTTTGTCTCGATAGCATAGATCACGAAACCTTTTATTGCTTTTGGGCTCGCCCGGAAGAGCGAATCAAGCGCCATATACAGTTCGAGAACTATGTTTTGCATGAAGTGATGCCGTTCATGGATGCAAAAAATCCGCACCCTTGTAGAATTGCGCATGGATGTAGTCTTGGCGCTTATCATGCCGCCAATATTGCCTTTCGTCATCCGCATCTGTTTAAAAAAATGGTTGCATTTTCCGGTCGCTTTGACTTGACCCTAGAGGTTGAGCATTTCAGCAATCTGTTTAACGGCTATTACAGTGATGATGTGTATTTTCATACTCCCAGCCACTTTTTACCCAATTTAACCTGTAAAAAGCAATTGAACCATTTGCGGCAAATGGACATCACAATAGTGATTGGTAAAGAAGATCCGTTTTTGCAAAATAATCGGGAGCTACACCATATACTCACTCAAAAAGGCATAAAACATCAGTTTTATGAATGGAATGGACGCGCACATCAAGGCCAATATTGGCGTCAAATGGCGCGTTTATATATTTAAACTGCTCATGATGAGCGGTTGGTCGTATCAATCATTATCCAATGTTCAAACGTATATTCATTGTTTTCATCTTCACCTCGCTGATTTTAGGTGGCTTGTTTGGTTTCAAGTTTTATCAAACACAAAAAGCTATTAGCCAAATCAAACCCGTGCCGCCAGCCGTAGTGGCAGCAGCAAAAGTTAAACAAGAGCAATGGATTACCTCATTGACAGCTGTTGGCAGTTTAAATCCGGTAGGCGGTGTGGAAGTCAGCAATGAAGTGGTCGGTAAAATCAAGGCTATTCATTTTGAATCAGGTCAATCGGTCAAAACAAATCAATTATTGGTAGAGTTGGATACCGAAACGGATCTAGCTGAGTTGGCGGGTTTGCAAGCTGAATTACAATTAGCCCAGACACGTCTGCAGCGAAGCGAGAAAATGGTCCAAAAAAAATATTTGTCGCAAGCCGAATATGACCAGAATATCGCTCAGTTGGAGCAAGCCAGAGCCGCAGTTCAAGCTCAGCGTACCCGTATCGATAAAAAATCCATTCGAGCACCTTTTGCAGGTGACTTAGGTATTCGTCAGGTGGATATCGGCCAATATTTGTCTGAAGGCACCGCCATTGTCAGCCTGCAAAAACTGACGCCCATTTTTGTGGATTTTGCCTTACCGGAGCGGCACATCAGCCAAATTGCCATCCAGCAACAGATTCACATTACCACTCAGGCTTACCCCGGGAAATCATTTACCGGCAAGATTAAGGCTATCAGTCCGGCACTGGATAGCGATACTCGCTCGCTTAAAGTGCGTGCTCAAATCGAAAATCCCGCCAAGTTGCTGCGTCCCGGCATGTTTGCGCAAGTACAAATTCAGTCGGGTAATCCCGTCACAGTATTAACTTTGCCTGATACTGCCATCAGTTATAACCCCTATGGAAATGCCGTATTTTTGATAGAAACCACGGATAAGGGGTTGATCGTCAAAAATCGTCAGGTTGTCACGGGGCAGAGCCGCGAAGGACGGGTGGAAATTATCAGTGGTTTGAATGCGGGCGATCAGGTGGTCAGTGCAGGGCAGGTCAAATTGCGTAATGGCATGTCTGTTAATATCGATAGCCAACCTGCTCCTGGTGAGCGGGAGACTGCTAAGTGAAGTTTACCGATATTTTTATCCACCGCCCGGTACTCGCCAGCGTGATCAGTTTATTGATTCTGGTATTGGGGCTTAGGGCTATTTCGGTGATGGAGCTTCGTCAATATCCTGAGACCGAAAACACCGTGGTCACGGTTGCGACATCCTATCCGGGCGCCAATAGCGAATTGGTCAAGGGTTTTATCACCAACCCGTTACAACAAGCCATTGCTGAAGCAGATGGGATCGATTACCTGTCGTCAACCAGTCGTCAGGGCAATTCGACTATCGAAGTGCATATGCGCTTGAATTACGATCCCAATGCTGCCGTCGCCGAAATTCAAGCCAAGGTCGCCAGCCAACGCAACGTATTGCCTGCAGAGGCTGAAGACCCTGTCATTACTTCGCAAACTGGAGAAAGTACAGCTTTGATGTATGTGGCTCTTTACAGCGATACTTTGCAGGCAGCTCAGTTAAGTGATTACATCCTGCGGGTGGTGCAACCCAAGATTCAAGCCGTGCCCGGCGTAGGTAAGGCCAAAGTTTTGGGTAACAAGACTTTTGCGATGCGGATATGGCTGGATCCTGAACGCATGGCGTCACTGGGGGTAACCGCTACCGATGTCAGTGAGGTACTCAAGCAGAATAATTATCTATCCGGTGTGGGTGGCACTAAGGGGAACTTCGTTAAAATCGATCTGCGCGCCACCACCGATGCCGTTAGTGAGCAGGATTTTCGACAACTGGTTGTTAGCCAAAAGGATGGCGTGTTGGTCAGATTGCAAGATATAGCTGATACCGAACTGGGCAGTGAAGACTATGATGCTGTCAACTGGTACAAAGGCAAAATGGCTATATTCACGGGCATAGAACAAGCGCCCGGCGCCAACCCGCTCACGGTTGCCAAAGCCGTCAAGGCCTTATTGAAAGATATCGAACGAGAGTTGCCGGACTCGATGCAAATTCTGCTGCCGTACGATGCCAGCCAGTTTATCGAAGATTCGATACACGAAGTATTTGCCACCCTGATTGAAGCCATCACTATCGTGTTGATCGTGATTTTTTTGTCATTGGGTTCGATGCGTGCCGCATTGATACCCGCCGTCACCGTGCCTTTATCGCTGATCGGCGGAGCGTTTTTGATGCTGGGTATGGGGTTTTCGATCAATTTGTTGACCATGTTGGCCATGGTGTTGGCGATTGGCTTGGTGGTTGATGACGCCATTGTCATGGTGGAGAACATCCATCGGCATATTGAGGAAGGCAAACCTCGCTTGCAGGCGGCTTTGCTAGGGGCTAGGGAGCTGGGGTTGCCGATTATCGCCATGACCACCACGTTGGTGGCTGTTTATGCGCCTATCGGTTTTATGGGGGGATTAGTTGGAACTTTGTTTACTGAATTTGCGTTTTCATTAGCCGGTGCTGTATTGGTATCCGGCGTGGTAGCCTTGACGCTATCACCGATGATGAGTGCCAAAGTGCTGACAGATGCCGGAAAACCAGGGCGATTTGAAGTGGCTGTAGAACATTTTTTCACCGGATTGGCGGCTTATTACCAGCGTTGGTTACATAAAATCCTCGAATATCCGGCCAGCATTCTATTGTTTGCAGGGGTATTGTTGGTCAGCATCTATTTTATGTTCATATTGACGACCAAGGAATTGGCGCCAACGGAAGATCAAAGTATTTTGTTTACTTTAGCCAATGGCCCGCAAACTGCGACTTTGCATTACAACGAAACCTATTCCCGAGAGCTGATCAAGCAATTCGAGAGCATCCCCGAGTACAAGGAAAGCTTCTTAATCATGGGCTTTGGTGGCGACACCAGCACCGTGTTTAGCGGCTTTAAAATGCCTTCGACATCATTGCGGAGTCGCTCGCAAACCCAAATTCAGCCGGAATTACAAGCCAAAGTCGGCAAAATTGCCGGTTTTCAAACTGCCGTTATTCCCCGTCCCAGTTTGCCCGGTTCCGGCGGTGGTTTACCGCTGCAATTTGTGATGGTGACCGATGCCGATTACACAGCGCTGGATCAGGTTGCCGATCAATTACTGGGAAAAGCTATGCAGAGCGGCAAGTTTGCGTTTTTGATGAAAGACGTCAACTTTAATCGACCACAAACTACTCTGGTTATCGATAGGGACAGAGCCGCAGATTTAGGGATCAATATGCAGGATATTGGTCGCAATCTGGCAGCCTTGCTGGGTGGGCAGTACGTGAATCGCTTTAGTTTACAGGGTCGCAGTTATAAGGTGATTCCACAAGTCGAAGATTTGGATCGCATGGATCTCAGTAAACTCGACAATTACTACTTGCGCACGGCTTCCGGTGGTCAGGTGCCCTTGTCGTCTTTGCTAAAGCTCGAACATTCGGTTGAGCCCAGTAAGCGTACGCAATTTCAACAGCTTAACAGTTTGACTATCAATGGCATGATGACCCCTAATACCGGATTGGGTGATGCGATGGCTTATTTGGAAGAAACGGCTCAAGCCATTTTTCCGCGGGGTTTTAGCTTTGACTATACCGGGGCTTCACGTCAATACGCGCAACAAGGCAGTGCATTAATTCTGACTTTCTTCATGGCCTTGCTAATCATCTATTTGGTGTTGGCGGCGCAATTTGAAAGTTGGCGAGATCCTTTGATCATTCTGATTTCAGTACCTCTTTCGATTGCCAGCGCATTGGCTTTTATGATGCTGGGATTTGCGACTATCAATATTTACACTCAGGTAGGATTGATTACCTTGATTGGTTTGGTAACCAAGAACGGCATATTGATTGTTGAATTCGCCAATCAATTACAGAGCCAAAAAGGTCTGAGTAAGTTTGCTGCGGTTGAGCAAGCGGCGACCATTCGTTTGCGCCCGATATTAATGACGACCGTGGCCATGATCGTGGCGATGGTGCCACTATTAATGGCAGCAGGCCCTGGCGCCGCCAGCCGATTCGACATCGGATTGGTGATTGCCAGCGGTCTGGGTATAGGCACGCTATTTACTTTATTTGTGGTACCAGCGTTTTATCTGATTTTAGCTCGTCAACACAACCCATCCAGTTATGTTCAGTGAACGACTTTGTTTCGTCCGGTTTCTTTAGCTTGATAGAGAGCTTTATCGGCGCGTACGATAAAACTATCCGGACTATCTTGATCTTGTAATTTGGCAATCCCGATGGAAAGGGTGATTTTACCTAGCGGTTGATTATCCGACTTGCGTTTTAGATTGCTGTTCTCCATCGCCATACGAATGGTTTCAGAGATTTCGATGGCTTTTTCTTTGGGAGTATCCGGCATGATGATAGCCAGTTCTTCGCCGCCGTAGCGGGCGACGTGATGATGCTCTTCGGCGTGTTGTTTCATCAGCGAAGCTACGAATTTGATCACGTTATCCCCTATGGTGTGGCCGTAGGTGTCGTTGACTTTTTTAAAATGATCGATATCCAGTAGCGATAAATAGGCAGTTTCAGGTTTTGACTGCTCAATGACTTGAGCCAAGGTTTGGTCAAAAGCTCGTCGATTCAATAATCCTGTCAAACCGTCTGTAACAGAGATTTGCCGCACTTGCTCCAATTCGGAGCGCAGTTGTTCCATTTCCCGATTTGCATCGTTTAGCTTGGCTTGCATGGTCTGGCTGATCAGCGATAACGAGCGTGTCTCATCAATGATTTCTTTCAATATCTGGTTAATACCGGTTGAATCGACGATGTTTTCCAGCATGACGCTTTTCTTTTGGAAGCTGTCATTGGTTTCTTCTGCTTTATTGCAAGTGTCGTTGATGGCACCCGAAGTCTGTTCTATGACTTTTTGAATTTGGTTGTTGATGTTTTCAAAGGATGCCAATGAGGCGCTACAGATGTGCTTGCCGTAGAGTTCGAGGCTGGTATCTCTATCAAAAGGTTTGTCTTGTTCAAATAACAAGTCCACTGCTTTGCTAAGGGTCGCATTATGTCCCGCAACATAATCGTAGCAGATGGCATAGTTGATCGGATTGGCAGCAATCTTGTGGTTATTGAGTATGGGTAAAATGGCTTTGAGCAGTTCAAGATTGGATGCGAGTGAAAAATCGTATGCAGGAAGGAAGGCGCTTTTAGTTTCCATTTTATTAACTTGGCTCATTGAATTTATTTTTTTATTTACACCGCCTGACGAGCGTAGAACAACCAAAGAAAGTTGATCAATTAAGTACTGTAAGCGATTGTATAATCATCTAAACTTGCGATAATTTGTCAAATTTGCCAAATCAATCACAGACTTAGTTGCTTAAATGATAGGTTAGAAACAACTTTTTTCAAGGCACGGTGATTGGAAATGTACTCGAATGCTTACTTATGCTTTTGACTATTTTTTGATTCAAAAAACCGCCGTAAATAAAAGCCTGTATGAGATGCTGTGTGTTTGGCGATTTGTTGAGGTGTGCCTTCGGCCACTAAAGTCCCACCACCATTGCCCCCTTCGGGCCCCATATCGATAATCCAGTCTGCCGTTTTGATGACATCCAGATTATGCTCGATCACAATAACGGTATTGCCGTGGTCACGCAGGGTGTGTAACACACTCAACAATTGTTTAATGTCATGGAAGTGCAAGCCTGTGGTCGGCTCATCCAGGATATAGAGTGTGTTTCCCGTATCCCTTTTCGAGAGTTCTTTGGCCAGTTTGACACGTTGTGCCTCGCCACCGGATAGGGTGATAGCATTTTGTCCCAGGGTAATGTAACTGAGTCCTACCTCAATCAAGGTATTCAGCTTGCGAGCCAGACTGGGCACTGCGGAGAAAAATTGCGCAGCATCTTCTACGGTCATTTCCAGCACTTCGTGAATAGTCTTGCCTTTATAGCGAATTTCCAGGGTTTCGCGGTTATAGCGTTTGCCATGGCAAATATCACAGGGCACAAAAATATCCGGTAAGAAATGCATTTCCACCTTAATCACGCCATCGCCCGCACAAGCTTCGCAGCGCCCGCCTTTCACATTAAAACTGAAACGACCTGGGGTGTAACCGCGGGAGCGAGATTCGGGTGTGGCGGCAAACAGTTCTCGTACCGGCGTAAAAATGCCGGTGTAAGTAGCAGGATTGGAGCGAGGTGTGCGGCCAATCGGACTTTGATCGATGTCGACGATCTTGTCAAATTGTTCCAAGCCTTCTACAGCTTCACAGGGAGCTGGTATGCAACTGGCGCCGTTGATAGTGCGGGCAGCAAAACTGTACAAAGTGTCATTGACCAGTGTAGATTTACCCGAGCCGGATACGCCGGTGACGCAGGTCAGCAAGCCAACAGGAAAACTGACCGTGACATTTTGTAAGTTATTACCGCTGGCTTGGCGTATGGTCAATTGTTTGGCCGGATCACGCGGCGTGATTTTTTTGGGGACTTCAATACTCAATCCACCCGATAAATACTGACCCGTTAGGGATGCGGGATTGGCGAGAATTTGTGCAGGCGTGCCCTGAGCCACAATTTCACCGCCATGTACGCCAGCTCCAGGACCAATATCAACAATGTGATCAGCCGCATTAATCGCGTCTTCATCGTGTTCGACCACGATGACGGTGTTGCCTAGATCGCGTAACCTGAACAAGGTGTTTAATAAGCGTTGATTATCGCGTTGATGTAAACCGATCGATGGCTCGTCCAGCACGTACATCACACCCACCAAGCCTGCACCGATTTGACTAGCCAGCCTAATGCGCTGCGCCTCGCCCCCGGACAGTGTGTCGGCGCTACGGTCCAGCGTCAGATAATCCAAACCGACATTCACCAAAAACTCCAGTCGCTCCTGAATTTCCTTGTTGATTTTGGCGGCAATCTCACCACGGTGACCGGGAATATCCAACTGTTGAAAAAATCCTAGCGACTGTTTGATCGGTAAGCGAGTGATTTGATGCAAGGGCTGATCTGCAACAAACACATGTCGTGCTGCAAGGTTCAGTCTGGCTCCTTCGCAAACCGCACAGGTTTGTTGGGTCAGATATTTGGCTAATTCATCGCGCACCATCTGTGAATCGCTTTCATGATAGCGGCGCTCCATGTTGGGTATGATACCTTCAAACGGGTGTCGGCTGGTTCTGGGTTTGCCATTGCCCATTTGCAGTTGAAAGCTGATTTCTTCCTGGCCGCTACCATACAAGATGATGCCTTGCACAGTTTTAGGGATAGTCGAGAAGGGGGCTTCCGGGTCGAAATTGTAGTGTGCGGCCAATGCGCAAATGATTTGATAATAATAGGCATTGCGTCTATCCCAGCCACGCACCGCACCACCCGCCAGACTGATGTTAGGATTATGCACCACTAACTGGGGGTCAAAAGTCTGCCTTACCCCTAAACCGTCGCAACTGGGACAAGCACCTTTGGGATTATTAAAAGAAAATATTCTTGGCTCCAGTTCGCTGATGCTATAGCCACAGTGTAGGCAGGCGTAGCGTTCGGAAAATAGCAGTTGTTGATCATTTTCCATTGAGGCTGCCATTGCCAGACCATTCGATAATCGCAACGCAGTTTCAAACGATTCAGCCAATCTTAACGCCATGTCGTCACGGATTTTGAAGCGATCGACAATCACTTCGATGGTATGTTTTTTTTTCAGATCCAGGGCAGGTGGTTCGTCCAGTTCATAGACTTCGCCGTCGATGCGGGCACGCAAAAATCCCTGGGCTTTTAAATCTTCCAGCAGTAAAACATGTTCGCCTTTGCGGTCATTGACGACGGGCGCCAGCAGCATCCAGCGTTCACCTTCCGGTTGCGCCAAAACCTGATCCACCATTTGACTGACAGTTTGAGCTTGCAATGACACGCCATGTTCAGGACAGCAGGGTATGCCGACACGCGCATATAACAAACGCAGATAATCATAGATTTCGGTGATGGTCCCGACAGTAGAACGCGGATTATGTGAAGTCGATTTTTGTTCTATTGAAATAGCCGGTGACAAGCCTTCAATATGGTCAACGTCCGGTTTTTCCATCATCGATAAAAACTGACGCGCATAAGCGGATAATGATTCCACGTAACGGCGTTGCCCTTCGGCATAAATCGTATCGAAAGCCAGTGAGGATTTGCCGGAGCCAGACAAGCCAGTGATGACGATTAATTTGTCGCGGGGTAAATCGAGGTCTATGTTTTTTAGATTATGGGTGCGGGCGCCGCGTATGCTGATGGTGTCCACTATCGAGGTTCCTGGAATGAATACAACCGAATACTATACGGGGAATTCCAGTCTTTGGGCAAAAGAGAAATGACGAATCATGTTGAACAGATCAAGTCGCTTTCTCGATTAAATCTAACCTCTGCCTTCCCCGATCACGGAGCTCTATGCAGATTATTCATAAATGGGTTTACCCTTAGATCAAATTAAGCGAAAATCAAGTAAGAGTTCAAAAAATTTGAACTTTATTATTTCCAGTCATTCCAAAACTTTAACTTCAAGACGCCGCTGGAGGGCGCCATGGATAGAGCATTGCCGAGACGGCAATCTAATAGACGGACACAAGAACGTCGAAACCTGCCTTATGAATTTAATTCGCCGGAATGGCTGGCTACAATTAAGCAGCAATATATTCTTTGGCCCAAACAGGACAGGCGTGTTGCAGAGCGGCGTGAATTTGATCGTCGCAATACTGATAGACGAACCGGACAACGGCTGTTTACGAACAGAGCGCTTCGGCATCAACATTTCTTTTCTACCGCCAGCATTCTCGATGATGAAGAAAAAGCCATGATCACCGCGCTATTTGCTGAAGATGATCAAGCTAATTAAGCGGGTTACGTTGCAGCATTAACAGTTTGTATGGCATCCGCGTACTCTTGTAATTGCTTTAATAACTGCTGATTGGCTTGCGGTTGGTTTTGCAATTGGGCCAGCATGTTTTTAAACCAGCTTAAACTACCTTCGCCTTCAGAATCCATCAAACGCTGACGACAAAACTCGCGCCAGTTTTGTTTTTCTTCAGCGTTTAGAGTTTCCGGATAATTTCGACCTCGGAAGCGAAACAGCATTTCCTGGATGCGTGTATCGTCAAATTCAAAACGTAAATCAGTTAGTTTTTGTGGTGACGCTTGTCTGATTTTATTAAGAGCGGCTTTATCTTTTTGACTGAAGAAACCACCACTGTAGATCATCAAATCAGGATCAGTAGGAGATTCGGAATAGGGGCGGTTAAAGACTTCTGCAAGTTTTTGCGTTAACCCGGATGCAGCTTGGATGTGCTGGAGATGGATTTTACATTGTGCCAAGTCAATGCCAAGACGTTCCTCATCCGCCGAACGAATAACCGACAACGGCGCCAACACAGGGCTTTTATTGATATGTATGGTTTTAAGCGGAATGCGTTCCACACCCTCGGCTAGCGCGTCATTGGCTACAAAAACCCGCTGTTGAATCTCTGCAGCATCCAGCGCAAGCAAAGCACTGGGGTCGACAGATAAGTCATAAACAACCACTTCATTGCTATTGCTAGGGTGAGCACAAATGGGCACGATGATGGCCAGGCAGTTGTTTCTGGCGGCAAAACGTCCGGAAATATGCACCAGAGGTGTAAAACTGCCCAATTGTAAAAGTTGTAAGGCGGCAGTCTTATATCGTTTTTCGGATAGGTAGTTAAATAACTTGGGTTGGCGTTGCTTGATCAATTTCGCCAAAGCGATGGTGGCGTAAACATCCGATAAAGCATCATGAGCGGCTTGATGCGTAATGTCGTTGGCTTGAGTCAACACTTCCAGTCTAAAGGTGGCGACGCCTTCCTCATTCACAGGCCAATGAATACCGTCGGGCCTTAAAGCGCGTGCTGCGCGTGCTACATCGATCAAATCCCAGCGCGAGTTGCCGTTTTGCCATTCTCTAGCGTAGGGGTCGTAGAAATTACGATACAACAAATTGCGGGTGACTTCGTCATCAAAACGAATACTGTTATAGCCTATGCCACAAGTACCCGGTTGAGCCAATTCTTCGTGGATGATGCGGGTGAACTCGGCTTCACAAATGCCTTTTTCATTGCAGAGTTGCGGGGTAATGCCGGTAATCAGGCAAGCTTCAGGATTGGGCAGATAATCCTCGGCGGTTTTGCAATACAGCATCAGCGGTTCACCGATGACATTAAAATCCACATCGGTGCGGATTCCGGCAAATTGACAAGCCCGATCACGTTGCGGATTGATGCCGAAGGTTTCGTAGTCGTGCCAATAGTAGGTGGCAGTTGTCATGGGTTAGGCCTTTGAAGCAGTTTTAGGGGCGGGAAAATTTCCGGGATACATTTTTGCAGCTACTCGACGCCGGAATTTATTTTATAATCGCGGTTCAATTTTATCTGACCACCATGGGAAAATGTTATGAAAAAAACCTCGCTACTTGTTTCAGCTGCTTTAATGATGTTTACCGGCATGGTCAATGCCCATGGTCCGGTCAGAGCAAAAATGACAGCGACGATCAGCATCGATGCCCCGGCTGCCAAAGTATGGGAAGTGATCAAAAACTACGATGACATGTCCTGGCATCCTGATGTTAAAAGTGTCAAGGGTGATGGCGGCAATCAAAAAGGCTCTATTCGCATTCTGACTTTTGTAAAAGGGGGAGTAGTGACCGAAGAGCTGAAATCACATGATGACAGCAAAATGGCCTACAAATATAAAATGACTGATGCCAGTTCCGTTGGCACTATTAAACATGCAGGGCAAGACGAAGAGATTCCGGTTTTGCCTGTCGGTAACTATGCTGCTGAAATTGCCGTGGAAGATAAAGGTGGTAAAGCCGAAGTGGAATGGGTAGCTACTTACTATCGAGCTTATGTTAACAATAATCCACCCGCCGAACTGAACGAAGAAGCGGCTGATAAAGCGGTAAAAGCAGTTTTGACAACAGGCCTGGAAGCCTTGGCCAAAAAAGTAGTACCTAGCAGTAACGCTGAAGTCAAAATTGACATCAAACGCTAAATCCTGCCTGATTCGGCTTCCATCGGTTGATGGGAGCCGCTTTCTTACTCATTTTGAGTCACCATGCCTAAACATTCGATTGTTGCCTTTGTGCTGTTTCTGACTGCTGCCAACATCAGTTACGCCAAACCCTATGCATTTATCACCAACCAGCTGGACAATTCAGTTTCGGTGATCGATACAGCCGAGCAGAAAGTGATTAATACCGTCAAAGTGTCCGGCAAACCGGCGGGTGTGGCTGTCAATGCGCCCAAAAAACAGATTTATATCAGCACCCCTGAGGGGGGTGGGTTCACGGTTCTGGATGGTCAAACATTCGATGTCAAAAAATCCGTTAAAGTGGGCGGGGCGTCACTGGGTATCACCACCGATAAAGCCGGTGAACGAGTCTTTGTGGCGGATTGGTATGAAAATTCGGTCAGTGTGTTCAATACCACCCATTTTGAAAAAATATCAGTCCTAAAAGTAGGAAAATCACCTTCCGGCATGACGGTCAGCCCGGACAACAAATGGCTGTATGTCGCCAATCGAATTGATGATTCGATTTCGCAGATTGATCTGAAAAAACTGACCGTTAGAAACACCACCAAAGTAGGTGCACATCCGTTTGGGATTGTGGTGGATAGCCAAGGCAAAAAATTGTATTCGGCCAATGTCGAAAGCAATGATGTCACTGTGCTGGACGCTAACAATATGAAGCGTGTTGCCACAATTAAGGTAGGAGCGCGACCTTATGCCGTGGCATTGGCATTGGATGATAGCCTGCTGTTTGTCACCAATCAGGATGACAGCACGGTTTCGGTGATTGATACCAAAACCCTGAAATCCCTTGCCGTGATCGATGTCGGTGATAAACCGGAAGGCATCAGTACCCATCCTGATGGGGCATCGGTTTATGTAGCCAATTGGTTTGATAATAATGTTTCGGTGATTGACGCCAAAACCCTGAAAGTGATCCAAACCATTTCCACGGGAGAGGGGAGTCGTGCCTTCGGTGAATTTATCAGTCCTTAGTGGTCTGTGTTACACTCCGCGCCGTTTTAATCCCAATTGAGAACACTATGGCAGAAACCGTTGAAGAATTAACCATTAGCTATGAAGATGGCGGTATCGAAACCGTCAAGGAACTGGATAAAAAAGTATTGAGTAAGGGCGCTTGGGCTACGGTGATTTACCGTTATCAGGACTGGGAGCCCAGTAAAGAGCAATATAGTGCGGATAGATTCAGCATTCGCCGCTATCAAAAACGCAATGGCGAATATCAACAAAAATCCAAATTCAACATTTCCAGCGAAAAACAGGCCAGGGAATTGATTGATGCTCTTGAAGGCTGGTTGGCTGAAAGCGAATAAACCGATTGGAAAAGTGTTTTTCTGTGGGTTTCTGAGTTTGGGCCATTTTTCTAGTTTACGTTTAGATCAAGCGGTACTTTGCCAAACACCCTCATGAATTCAACTCCCCCCAAACGCGGCCTGGGTCGAGGGCTGGAAGCCCTGTTAACCGAACAGCAATCGGCAACGTCAGTCAAAATCAATTCTGCAAACATGAAGCCTCCAGAAACAAGTCGTACCCAGGCTATCAACGAGCTGACTTTGGAAGCGCAAACATTGAAGAGCCTGTTGGAAGATATGGAAAGTTGGTTGGAAACTATCGATGTGTCCAACAACCATTAGCGCAAGATAATCTAATTGTTACCAATCGACGTTAGGCTAGACATCAAGTAAGCTTGAACAATTGTTTGATAAGACAGGCGCGCCGAAATATGAATCTAACGGCGCGCCCATTGAATTACATTTCTACCCAATCCGCTACGTTACCAGCTGCAGTATCGGCAGTAAACTAGACTTTGCGACCGCTTTGATCCACATGATGATTTCCCAAAATCCGGGTTTGAGGGCTGATATCTGTTGGATATGGGTTGATTGGTGTTGTAGTTATGATTGATGAAACGCTGGCTTTCCGGATCAAAATAATTACAGCAGCCGGGTGAATCAGGATGAAATACTGTCATCTACCCATTCGTAAATTTCGGTAAGCAAAGGATCGCATTTGCAGCAACTGGTACCGCAGTTACTGCTGGTGGGTGACAAGCGGATTTTTCCTTTACTGATCCACTTTGCCAACATGCCGCGCAGTGCAGGAGCGTCAATCCCGAAATGTAACACCATGTCGCTTAACGTGGCGCGACGTTTGATTTGCAGATAATTCCTTAAATCCGAGAAAATCACGATAGCACTCCTGATTGCGTTCGAAAACCGTAATAGCGCAGCAAGGCTAAAATGGCGGCGAAAAGCAAGCTTAACAAGCCAAACCAAAAGCTGGCTGTGGTCGGATGTTGAGAGAATGTCATGCCTTGGTAAAACAAGGTAGCGGTCATGTAGGCAATAAACGTTGTCCATGTCACGACGAATAAGGCCCAGGCGGCAGAGGTCTCTTTGTAAATCGCTGCCGTGGCTGCGACGCAGGGCGCGTAGAGCAAAATAAATAACAAATAGGCGAATGCGCCGATTTGGCCGTCAAATTGTTTTTGCATCACCCCAAATGTGGCGATTTTGACTTCCTGTTGTTCAGCCGCTGCTGTGACGTCCTGAATATTGGCAATACCAATCCCTAGTGGATCGAGTAATTTGTCGGCAATGGCGGTTAGATTATCCGGCACAGTTTGGCAGGCATCCAGCA
>CAZJYS010000001.1:15114-36323 GCA_964550075.1 uncultured Methylomonas sp. | reverse complement strand
CGTACCCAATTGCCGTCGTAGCCAATCAAGTGCCGCCGCGCGCAAGAAAATCCTTGTATCCGCAAGCCATATTGGACGAGCATGGTGCTCGGCTGGCAGGCCGGGAAAAGCGGTCGTTAGGCGAATTTTTCGGCCTGCAAAACTTCGGCGTCAATCTGACCAAGCTGGAACCCGGCGCGATTTCCGCACTGCGCCATGCTCATGCCAAACAGGACGAGTTCATCTACATCTTGCAAAGCTGTCCAACCCTTTACACCGATGTTGGCCCCACGCCGTTGTCGCCCGGTATGTGCGCCGGTTTTAAAGCCGACAGCGGCGATGCCCATCGGCTGGTCAACGAAACGGCGAGCGACGTCGTGTATCTGGAAATCGGCGACCGCAGCGCGGGTGACCAAGTCGTCTACCCGGACGACGACTTGCAGGCTGCGTTTCTCGATAGAATCTTCCGCTTCGCCCACAAGGACGGTACGCCGTATTGAGCGCTTTGAAATTTTTCGCCGCCAAGATAGGCGATTCCAGTTACATCGTTGTGCAAACCTGACATGCAAATCACCCTGTTAAGACACGGCAAACCGGCCGTCGAGTTGTCGGGCATGGCTCTCAGCAAGGATTTGGCCGCCATCGTCAGGGGGCTCTATGGGTCGGCCACGGTCTGATGAATTACCTGATTGCCAACAACTGCTTGCTAACGGCTGGTGCGGCCCGATCAAGCCGGGAAAACGGTTTTGGGAGTATGGCGTTTATGGATGCGGCGCCGTCAGAGCTGGATTGAGTGAGAAAGTAAAATGCTAAATTACGGGATAGCCGTGGCTGGGGATTGAGACTGAGTAAAACCGGCCAGAGCAATCCATCGTTGTCAGGCCTCTGATATAATCCAAAATCGTTTATTTACTTCCTGACGGTTATGACTTTTCCTACCATAGAATCTCAAGTGGGCAATACCCCTTTGGTGCGTTTGCAACGCTTGATTGGCGTTAGCAGTAATACTGTCTTGGCAAAACTGGAAGGGAATAATCCGGCGGGTTCTGTGAAGGATAGGCCTGCGTTAAGCATGATTAAACATGCGGAAGCACGGGGTGAAATCCAACCTGGCGATCGTCTGATCGAAGCGACCAGCGGCAATACGGGTATTGCCTTGGCCATGGCTGCGGCTATCAAAGGCTATAAAATGACTTTGATCATGCCTGATAATATGAGCGCAGAACGGATAGCTTCCATGAAAGCCTATGGCGCTGAAATCATACTGACGCCTGCAGCGGGCAGCATGGAAGCTGCGATTGATCTGGCTAGAAGCATGGAAAGCGAGGGCAAGGGGCGTATATTGGATCAGTTTGCCAATCCCGATAACCCGCGCGCGCACTACGAGGGTACTGGCCCGGAAATCTGGCGTGATACCGGTGGCAAAGTGACTCACTTTGTGAGTGCCATGGGAACGACAGGCACCATCATGGGCACGTCCCGATTTTTGAAGGAACAAAACCCTGAAATTCAAATCGTCGGTGTGCAGCCTGAAGGTGCCTCCAAGATTCCAGGCATTCGGCGCTGGCCCGAAGAATATCTCCCCAAAATCTACAACGCTCAGCGGGTGGATCGTATTATCGAAGTCAATCAAAACGATGCTGAAAACACTACCCGCGCTCTGGCGGCTCAGGAGGGTATTTTTGCTGGTGTGTCCTCCGGTGGGGCGGTGTTTGCGGCTTTGCAACTGATCAAATCATTAGAAAACGCGCTAGTGGTCGTGATTATTTGCGATCGAGGCGATCGTTACTTGTCCACCGGCGTGTTCCCAACTTAATTCCAAGCCGTTTGGGACGCTGATGTGGCGTTCCATCTGACTCATCTGTTTTCGATTCTTACCTTAACTCATGGCCCACAAAAAAAAACTCCCATTAGAACCCGTTACCGTCAGTATTGAATCTTTATCCCATGATGGCCGGGGTGTGGCTCATGTGGAGGGTAAGGTGGTATTTATTGATGAAGCCTTGCCCGGCGAAATTGTGGAATTTGTTTATACCGATAGTCGTAAGGATTACGCAGAAGGCAAAGTTTTCAAACTGTTGAGCCAAGCCGAGCATCGGGTAGATGCAAAATGTGCGCATTATGGTGTGTGTGGCGGTTGCAGTTTTCAACATGTTGATGATGCCGAGCAGATTCATTTCAAAGAAGCGTTGTTGCAGGAGCAATTTCGCCGTATTGGTAAACTCGAGATTCCGTTAATCTGGGATGCGTTGACCGGGCCGCATTGGGGATATCGAACCAAGGCCAGGATGGGGGTGAAATATGTCGCCAAGAAGGGCAGGGTGCTGGTGGGGTTTCGGGAGCGGCGTAACCCTTTTTTGGCAGAAATCGATAGCTGCAAAGTGATGCATCCGCTGGTGGGTGAAAATCTGCTGGCTTTGGGGGAGATGATCGCAGGCCTCAGCATTAAAGATAAAATTCCGCAAATCGAGGTGGCGATTGGCGATGTGGATGTGGTGCTGGCTTTTCGGGTGCTGACGCCGCCTACCGATGCCGATAAACAACGGATGCGCGAATTCGCGCATCAGCATCAGCTGAGCATTTGCCTGCAACCCAAAGGCCCGGGTACCATCGTGCCACTGGATGGCGAACCGGACGTGATCCCAAATTACACCTTGAAAGAGCAGGGGATGAAGTTCAATTTTCGTCCTGCCATGTTCACCCAAGTTAATTACGCCATTAACCAAAAAATGGTGACACGAGCGCTGGAAGCGCTGGAACTGACTGAAAACGATCGGGTGCTGGATTTATTCTGCGGTTTGGGTAATTTTACGTTACCGCTGGCAACCCAGGCTGGTTATGTGGTTGGGGTTGAGGGTGATTTACCGCTGGTGAAACATGCCAGGGAAAATGCGCGCTTGAATAATCTGCAAAACGTGGAATTTCATGTGGCGGATTTGAGCAAAGACGTTAAAGATGCACCTTGGTGTCAGCAAAAATTCAACAAGATTTTGTTGGACCCGTCCCGAGCCGGAGCCTCTGAGGTATTGCATAACTTTAAACACTGGCAGCCTGAGCGAATTGTATATGTATCCTGCAATCCTTCGACTTTGGCGCGCGATGCCGGGATTTTGGTCAATGAGCTGGGATATACCCTTATCAAAGCCGGGGTGATGGACATGTTTCCGCAAACCGCGCATGTTGAATCGATTGCGTTATTTGTAAAAAAATGAACGCTAGGTTGACGCTGGATGTTTCGATTGCTGATCAGCGGTTGCTGGTGCTTGAAAATCAGCGTGTGATCCGTGAATACAGCATATCCACCGCCAAAAACGGCCCTGGACAACTGAAAGGCAGTGAATGCACTCCTACGGGCTGGCATCAGATAAGGGCTAAAATCGGCACAGGCGCTCCCATCAATAGCGTGTTTATCGGTCGCCGCCCGACCGGTGAAATTTACTCCCCAACATTAGCTGCACAATATCCCCAACGCGACTGGATACTGAGTCGGATTTTATGGTTGGGCGGCCTTGAGCCCGGTTTCAATCGCTATGGTGAAGTGGATAGCAGCTGGCGTTACATTTATATCCATGGTTGCCCGGATGAATACATGTTGGGCGTTCCGGCTTCGCACGGCTGTATCCGCATGCTCAATCAGGATGTGATTGAATTATTCGATACCGTTGAAGCAGGTTGCCGGGTATGGATTCATGAATAAAGCCCTATCATGTCCCGAATCGTTCTAGGTATTGAGTACGATGGCAGTGCTTATGCGGGTTGGCAATGGCAAACCGGCAAACGCACGTTGCAAAGTGAGCTACAGCATGCTTTGAGTCAGATTGCCGCACAACCCATAACAGTGATTTGTGCCGGACGCACAGACGCCGGTGTGCATGCTCTGGAACAAGTAGTGCATTTCGATTGCGAAGTTGAACGTGACTTGAAAGCCTGGTTGATGGGCGGTAATAGCCAATTGCCGGAAGACATTCGTATCATCTGGGCCAAACCGGCCATAGCCGATTTTCATGCTCGCTATAGTGCCATTGCGCGCTTTTACCGTTATGTGATTTTGAATCGTCCGATGAAATCCGCTTTGCTGCGCACCCAAGCCACCTGGTGCTATCAAACCTTGGATGCAGAAAAAATGCATCTGGCGGCTCAAGCTCTAATCGGTGAGCATGATTTTTCTTCGTTCAGAGCCCAGGGCTGCCAATCCAAAAGTCCTAATCGATTGATGTATTTTGTCGAAGTGTATCGGCAGGATGAACGCGTCATCATCGATATTTGTGCGAATGCTTTTTTGCATCACATGGTCAGAAATATTGCCGGGGTGTTGATGGAAATTGGCATGGGGCGTAAACCAGTCAGTTGGGTGACTGAGCTATTAGCCATCAAGGACAGATCGCAAGCCGCGATTACCGCACCGCCGCATGGATTACATCTGGGCGGGGTGTTTTATCCTGATCAATATCAAATCGTCAAACATCCGCTATTTGCCAAACTCCCCAAGGACGCCAAGCGTTTTGATTAGGCTATTGCCAAAATAGCTATGCATTTTAGGTTTGAATCTTTAATCAGCCGAGCTCCGCGTGCCATAGTTGGCTAGGTTAGCAATGGCCGTTATGCAAAGCTTTGCATAACGGCCGAAACCAGCCAAACGAAACCCAAGCCAATGGTAGATGTCCAGCTAAAAGCTGCCACAAGGGGTTAATGTGCCGGTCTAATTATACTGAGTGAGTCGACAAATCTTTGCTCGCGTTTGTTTTATACGCAAGAGGGGGAGGTAAATCTCTTTACAAAGCCGTCGAACTCCCGACCTTGACCCGGGTCGATTGGTTTAACCATAGCCCGCTGTTAGGGCCGTTTGGTAATATTCCGCCTGTCGAAGCCCGGTATTATCAACAACTTTCAGAGTCTGCTGAGGCAGCATGACTTACAACCTAAGGCCTCCGAGTTTCCCCAGGCGGCTCAATAGATTTGTTTCACGTTCATACCTTCAGATTGCTTGCTCATAGGATTGCTAAAAGATATTCGAAAGCAGTTTTACTCAACCACAAATCTTGGTTTGATCTGAGTAAGACAGCTACTGTCGGGTGCTTGCTGCGGATTAGCCAGAAAGTCAGCGGCAATTTGCGTCGAACAGACCCCTGCCGGCATATCTGTCGGTACAAATAACGCCCCATGCCCTACACCGGGAAAGGTGTAAACATAAGCGGTTTTCAAGCTCTTGGCTACGGCTTCCCCATAGGGCTGCGGAGTGACCGGATCGTAATCACCATTTAATACCAGGGTGGGAATCTGCGGATTTTCGAAGACAAAAGGCGGTTTCAGCTCGGCCTGGAGAACGTCACAAGCTTTCGCCAGGGCTTCGGCTTCGCGGATGCCAACGGGCAGCAGTTGCGGGTAGGCTGGCGGCAACACCTCGGAAGGCGCGGCTTGTACCGATTTTGCCCGTGCACAGAGGACGGTGTGATACATTTCTTTCGCGCTGGTGTGATTTTCCAGATCTGATGAAAGCTTTTCCGTCACCCAATCAAAGTTGCCCTGACTCGCCGCATGAATGAACTTGGGTAGCGAACTACCGCGGGCAGATTCACCCGAATAGGGCCTGTATAAATAGTGTATGACCCCATTCAGAAAGGTATTGCCATCGAGCTGGCTGGCGATCGATTTTTTACTGGAGGGAACGGTCAGCGTAATGGGAATGGGTTTCTGATTAAGCTGATCGACGATCGCCAGAAATTTCTGCTCCAGATTGGGATAGGCCTGAGCGCATTGTTGATCTTGGGCACAGGCGTGAAACACATTACGCAGGGCATAACTCACAGAATGTCCTGCGCCCAGATTAAAATCAATATCGGGTGTGACGACGCCATCCAGGATTACGCTGCGCAATTTTGCTTGGTGCTTATCCGCCTGAGCCATCACATATTGCCCCAACAACGTGCCGTAGGAAACACCGTAGTAGTTGAATTGCGGGTAGCCTAAGGTCTCTGCTACAAAGTAGACATCGGCTGCATTTTCGCGGGTATTGAAGGCGTTGGGGTTAACGCCTTGTGCTTTGAGGCGATCATTACACGCCTTGAACCAGCTTGGATCGGTGTACCCGATCTCCCCTTTGGCCACGGCGATATAGTGATCATTAAGCTCTGGGCAAGACAGGAATGGCTTGGAATAGCGAGTCCCCCGTTCCTCTACGAAGATCAAATCGCGGCTCTGTAATAACGCCGGTAGTTCGGGATAATTCGGCAAGGCGCCATCGGCAATATCACCGATAGTTGAGTCGCCGGGACCTCCTTGTTCGACATACAGGGGGTCGAGCGCCGGATTTTTGCTACTGCTACGAGTCCGAATTACGGCCAGTTGGATGGTGGGGCCGTTCGGTTGTGCATGTTGTTCAGGGACAGTCACATAACCGCAGTCCGATTGGGCGGCAATGGCATCGGGCACATCAAAGGTTTTACAGTCAACAGTCTGCCAGGCTGAACCAAAATTAGCTGGTTTGGACGTCACTGGATTAACCGAGCAAGCGGTGATTAAGGTAATTGCAACAGTGAAGAGAGTCAGTTGGCAAAAATGATTCAATCGTAGGCTCATGAGAAGTTTTCCTTATTGATTAATCCAAGCGTGAAACTAGCATTATGTTTTTGCTTTTTGGGCAGCTTCCAGCCAGGATTACCCTGCTGTTTAAAGCGATTGGCAGTATCCCACAGAATTTTAGGAAACTGAATCTCGAAAACCAATAGACAAAAGGTTATGACTATTGGCTTATATGAGGTAATGCAAATAAGCCGGTTTACTCACTTCATGGGTTCGCTATCATTGCATATGTTGTCATCGTAAAAAATGAGGTGTCAGGCTGCTAGGGGTCGCGTTCTGCCTCATCCAACTAAGCCATGATTTTTCCGAGAACCGACTCTAACCCTATGAGTTGAATCGATATAAAACCCAGCGGCCGTCATTCCAACCTCATTTTTGAAATAGCCTAATAAATATACCCGAATGCACTTAATGCTTTTGACACAGCAAAGTGGCTTTGGCATCGGCGGTGCTCGCCATTTTTTCCAGACTCGCCAGCACCTGTAAGCTGGCATCTTCCATTCTGCCGAGTTGATTCAACATGCTGGAGCTATTGCCGTCGGCATGAGCGATCAACGCCTCCTTGGCGGCCTGATGCACAGTGATGTGGGGTTGTTCCAGCTCGGCGTATCCCGGTAATTTGGAAAAGCAATCATGACCTTCACCGCCGTAATACCATTTTCCCAGTCGACATTCCGTATGTGGCAATAACTGATCAGCCGATTTTTGAGATAGGCCGAATAGCACTTTATAGATTTCAAATTTGAAAATCAGATGGTCCACTTTAGCCAGTTCGCAAAAACTGCGCAATGCTGAAGCGGCAATCACTTGTTCCATACCGACCGAAAAATTTAGCAGTTGACCTACGGTTTCAGTAGCACGCCGACCTTCTTCGCTAAAGGTTCGTGATTGTTCGGCTAGACTGCTCATTTGTTCGCGGGTGCTGTTGCTGCCGGTTTGTATGGAAGCCGCCAGATTGGCGATTTTATCGGTCGCTTCTGCAGTTCTTGAGGCCAGTGTGCGTACTTCATCCGCAACGACCGCAAAGCCACGGCCTTGTTCGCCTGCCCGCGCTGCCTCGATGGAGGCATTCAACGCCAATAGGTTGGTTTGATCGGCAATACCTCGAATCATTTGCACCACGCCAATGATTTCACGCGAATTTTGATCCAGTGATCCTGCCTGTAACGCGGCATTGCCTGATGAATCGGCCAAATCGTTCAGGTCAAGGGAAATTCTCTCAATAGCCTGGCTGGTAGATAGGGAAATACCTTGGGCTTCAATGGCATTGTCTTTTTCATCGTGCAGGTGTTCTGCTAATGTTTGCAGACTGCTTTGGGTGTTTTGTAACGATAGACCGAAGTTCTTTAAGTGTCCGGCAGTGTTCTGCAAGCGCTGAAATGCGTTGCTAGCCGAAAAGCTTGCCTGTTCAGTGACCAGGATTTGTTGGCGCATGTTTTCGAGTTCCTGCTCTTGTTGCTGAATTTTTTGAGTTGCTTCGGCTAATGCCTGTTGCAATTCGGTTTCGCGGGCCTTGCTGAAAATTGAAAACATGCGGGAATCTCGGTTTAAAGGTGCAGAATACGGATTTTACGGTTGAGTTGAGCTTAGCTAAATCTCAAGCTCGTGAAGAAAACTTGCCGGTTTCGCTATTGACCTTCACCATCTCGCCGCTTTCGATATATTCCGGAACCTGGATTTCCAGTCCGGTAGACAGACGGGCGGTTTTGGTGCGGCTGGTGGCGCTGGCGCCTTTCATCGCGGGAGGAGTTTCGACGATTTGCAAGGTAATGGTCGTGGGTAACTGGATGCCCAAGGCAATATCGTCCATCAACAGTAACACAATACCATCCAGGCCATCGGTCAAGTAATCCACTTGTTCTTCAATGTCTTCACGCATCAGGCTGTATTGCTCGTAGGTTTCACTATTCATGAAGTAGTAGGTATCGCCTTCCTGATACGAATATTGCACGTTCACCTTGGAGCAATCGGCAATTTTCAGGATGTCGTCGCTTTTATAGGTTTCATCCAGTTTTTGCCGGGTTTTCATATGCGTGAAGCGAACCTTGTACAAAGTCGTAGCACCGCGAGATGTGGGGTTACGCACTTCAATGGTTTTGACCACGTAAGGCTCACCGTTGATTTCGATGGCAGTTCCTTGCTTGAGTTCGTTGGCTTTTGGCACGGCTTGGTTCCTCTGTATAAAATAAATGATGATTAAAAAACGGCTTGCCAGTGTTGGTTTATCAAGCCTTGCAATGGTTGGTATTGAATTTTATAGCGCATTTTACGGCAGTCCTTAATCCAGAATCCCAGATAAACAAAATCCATTTTGAGTAATCGAGCCTGTTCAATTTGCCATAGCACGGCATAGGTACCGGGACTAAAGTCGTTAAATGCCGGATCAAAAAAGGTGTAAACCGCCGATAAGGCATGATCCAGCACATCGACTACAGCGACGGCGGCCAGTTGGTCGGCAATCAAGAATTCCACGAACCAGGTGTTGCACCAACTACTGCCCAGGAAATGTATATAGTCGGCGGGACTGATGGCGTCGTTTGAGTCTTTTTCGTGTCGGCTGGCTTGATAATTTTGATAGAGCTCAAAATGCCGAGAGTCGAATCGAGCGGGTTTAATGCGGACTTGGGTGGCTGCGTTACGTTTGGCGCAACGTTTATGGCTACGACTGGCTTGGAATGTGACAACCGGAATCCGCGTGGGCACGCAAGCTTCACAACCGTTGCAATACGGTATGTAAACCTGATCACCGCTACGGCGAAAACCTAGTTCAATCAGGCGTGAGTAGCTATGAATGTCTAATGCGAAATCAGGATGAACCACCGCCGATTGCGATTGTTTGTTCTCCAGATAACTACAGGTTTGTTCTGTCGTCAGCCACAGCGGTATCTGATTCATGCTTGCCAGGCCGAAGGATGTGGTTGTAATCGACAAAGTTGTTGCAGCAGGCCGATAAATTTTTGCCGGGGAATTTCTTCCGCGCCCAGAGTCAATAAATGATCGCTGCTGACCTGACAATCGATTAATCGATATCCCCAATCGGTAAGTTGTTGCACCATATTTACAAACACGACTTTTGAAGCATCGGTTTTGCGATGAAACATGGATTCGCCAAAAAATACCTGCCCGATAGCCAGACCATATAAGCCGCCCACCAGTTCATCATCCTGCCAGGCTTCAACGCTGTGGGCAATCCCTTGTTGATGTAACTGGTTATAAGCATGGTGCATGTCGGTGGTGATCCAGGTACCACTCTGCTTGGCGCGAGGGTCTGCACATGCCTGCATGACTTTTGAAAACGCACGGTCATAACGAATTTCGAAACGCTGTTTGCGCAGGGTTTTATTCAGGCTGCGCGAAATTTTTAGTTGTTCAGGATATAACACCAATCTGGGGTCAGGAGACCACCATAGAATTGGTTCGCCAGGATTAAACCAAGGAAAAATTCCGCAACGATAGGCATTGACGATGCGTTGAGGCGAAAGACAGCCACCCACGGCAATTAAGCCGTTGGGTTCCTCAAGTGCTTGATCAATGGGCGGGAAAGCTTGTTTGGGCTGGGTTGGGTCAAGAACCGAAAGCTGCATGGGAGGTGACGGGCCTGGATTAAACCAGGCCGGTTTCAATGTTAAGCTGGCAACTCGTCGAGATATTTTTCTGCGTCCAACGCCGCCATACAGCCAGCGCCTGCTGAAGTAATGGCTTGTTTGTAATGTGAGTCCATCACATCACCCGCCGCAAAAACGCCCGGAACACTGGTGGCGGTTGCGTTGCCATGAATGCCGCTATTCACGACAATATAACCATGCTGCATATCCAGCTGACCGGAAAAAATATCGGTGTTTGGGGTGTGACCAATAGCAATGAATACGCCGTGCACATCGATGTTTTTAGTTGAGCCATCTTGGCTGTTTTTGATACGAATACCCGTGACGCCCATGTCATCACCCAACACTTCATCCAGTTGGTGGTTCCATTCGATGCGGACGTTGCCGGATCTGGATTTTTCCAGCAGTTTATCGGACAGGATCTTTTCGGAGCGGAATTTGTCTCGACGATGGACCACGATAACTTCGGAAGCGATATTCGCCAGATACAAGGCTTCTTCTACGGCGGTATTGCCGCCGCCAATCACGGCTACGGGTTTGTTACGGTAGAAAAAACCGTCACAAGTCGCACAAGCCGAAACACCGCGGCCTTTGAAGTCTTCTTCGGAAGGCAGACCCAGGTATTTAGCCGATGCACCGGTGGCAATGATTAACGCATCGCAGGTATAAACACCACTGTCACCCGTCAATGTAAACGGGCGTTTGGACAGATCGGTGGTGTGAATATGATCGAAAATGACTTCGGTATTAAAGCGTTCGGCGTGGCGCAACATTCTGTCCATCAATTCTGGGCCTTGCACGCCATCAACATCACCGGGCCAGTTATCGACTTCAGTTGTCGTGGTTAATTGTCCACCTTGCTGCATGCCGGTAATCATCACCGGATTGAGATTGGCGCGTGCCGCATAAACTGCAGCGGTATAGCCGGCAGGCCCGGAACCTAAAATTAAAAGTTTGCTATGTTTTGTGGCAGCCATTGAGGCGAACTCCAGAATTCAAAATAAGATGGGAAAATTATACGGGCAATTGCAGGTGGATTAAACCGCAATAGCACCGTGCAATCTGCGCGCAAATTTTCCAGCTAATGTAATATCTGTCGTTAATCATCTATAATCATGTTTTATGTAGCTTTATTTTTGAGAGCATGGGGACATGGTAGCGGTTGTGGAAGAAAGAATTGTGCGAGGTTTTCGTGAAATAGCTTTGTTGGGGATTTCCTGTTGTGGCTTGTTTCTTTTAATTGCGCTATTAACTTTTGATTCGAACGACCCCGGTTGGAGTCACAGCACCTCTTATCAGGCCATACATAACGCCTGTGGCTTATTTGGAGCCTGGTTATCTAACTTCATCCTGTATTTTTTTGGTTTGATGGCCTATCTGATTCCGATCATGGTGTTCGGCTTTGGCTATATGCTATTTAAGTCAGGAAATGCACCCAAAACCCGTTGGCTGATATTGTCGCGCAGCGGTGGTTTCTTGCTGACCATGGTGTCCGGTTCTGCGATTTTATTTTTGCATTTACATTTTCTAAGGACCAAAGTCGATCTCCCGGAAAGCCCTGGCGGTATCTTGGGGCGGGAAATGGGTGATGTATTGGTTCATTTGTTAGGTAACTCCGGCTCGACTTTGCTATTGCTTGCCCTGTTTATGATAGGCGTTACCTTGTTGACCGACTTGTCGTGGTTGAGCGTGATGAATTTGATTGGCAAAGGTGCATTGGGTGCGGCAGGTGCGGTGGGACGCGAAGCCATTGCCGCACCCGCCCGTTATCGCGGCGAAAAATCAGAACGTCAACCTGAACGCCCACCGGTTAGCAAAAAAGTTCGCACACCTGAAGTAGAGGTTGAAGAAAAACCCAAAAAAGCCAATTTGCAAATTGTCACGCCTCCTGAAGAGGTTGCCGTTGCGCCCGTCGTTAAACCACCACGGAAAAAAGACAATAAACCGATGGAAACGTTTAGCCAGGAGGTTTATGCAAACGCCTTGCCACCCTTGTCTTTGCTGGATAAACGCGAAATTAAGGTCAAACGTTATTCCAAACTGGAGCTGGAAGAGATTTCCAGGCAAGTCGAAGATGTTCTGCAAGATTATGGCATTTCGGTCGAAGTTGAGGCGGTATTGCCAGGCCCTGTTATCACCCGTTTTGAATTACGTCTGGCAGCTGGCGTTAAAGTCAGTCGCATCAGCACCTTAGCCAAGGATTTGGCCCGTGGTTTGTCGGTGACCAGTGTACGTATCGTGGAAATTATCGAGGGTAAATCGGTGATCGGGCTGGAGATTCCCAACCAGGAACGGGAAATGGTTTCCTTGCGGGATTTGCTGGTGTCCGATGAATTTGAGCGCGCCAAGTCCAAACTCAGTATCGCCATGGGTAAAGATATTTCCGGTGTGCCGGTCGTGGCGGATTTAGGCAAAATGCCGCATGCGCTGGTGGCGGGTACCACGGGTTCCGGTAAATCGGTGGCCATCAACACCATGATTTTAAGTCTGTTATATAAATCCAGACCGGAAGATGTGCGCTTGATCATGATCGACCCGAAAATGCTGGAGCTGTCTGTTTATGAAGGGATTCCACATTTGTTGACTCCTGTGGTTACCGATATGAAAGACGCGCAAAATGCCTTGCGTTGGTCGGTAGCGGAAATGGAACGGCGTTATAAGCTGATGTCTAAAGTCGGGGTGCGGAATCTGGCTGGTTATAACCATGCTGTCACAGAAGCCGAAGCCAAAGGCGAACCCATCCGTGATCCATTGTTCCGGCCTGAAACCCCCATCCCGTTCAGCGAATATCCAACCCTCAGCACCTTGCCCAGTATCGTGATTGTGATTGACGAGTTGGCTGACATGATGATGGTGGTCGGCAAAAAAGTGGAAGAATTGATCGCGCGTTTGGCGCAAAAGGCCAGGGCCGCAGGTATCCATTTAGTGCTGGCGACCCAGCGTCCCTCGGTGGATGTTTTGACCGGCTTGATCAAAGCCAACGTGCCAACCCGAATTTCATTCCAGGTTTCATCCCGCATCGATTCCCGCACCATTATCGATCAAGGTGGTGCAGAAGCGCTGTTGGGTAACGGCGATATGCTGTTTTTGCCCTCCGGCACCAGTATTCCATTACGTGCGCATGGGGCTTTTGTGGATGACCATGAAGTACATCGAGTAGTCGAATTTTTGAAACAGACCGGGCCGACCAATTATCTGGATGAAATCACTCAGGAACGTACCGACAGTGGCGATATTGCTGGCCCTGAGGGTGAAGAAAGTGAAAGTGACGCACTGTATGACGAAGCGGTGGCGTTTGTAACTGAATCCAGAAAGGCCTCCATTTCCAGCGTGCAACGCAAATTCAAGATTGGTTATAACCGCGCCGCCCGCATCATCGAAGACATGGAAAATGCCGGGGTAGTGAGTCCTGCAGAAACCAATGGTTCCCGTGAGGTTTTGGCGCCACCACCGCGCTAAGTCATCATGCCGAGCGCCATTGCAATTTTATTATTGATATTGGTGATTTCAAGCCTGTGCGGATGGTGGTTAAGCAGCCGTAAACAGCTCGAGAAACCAGTCAAGATCATGATGTTTATCGGTTATTTCTGGCTGGTAACATTTGTGCAAATACTGCTGTTTGCTGCGCTGTATTTTGTTGAACAGCGATATTTTCCTCATTGATCATATGATTCTTCTACCCGATTTAATCGGCTATCTGGCCGCTGCGTTGACGACGGCCTCGTTTTTACCCCAAGCCGTGTTAACCTTGAAAACCCGCAATACCGATTCCTTATCTTTAGGCATGTACAGTTTGTTTACCAGTGGTGTAATGATGTGGTTGATTTATGGCATCTATCTATCCAATCCTGCCATCATCGTGGCCAATGCCATTACTTTTTTGCTGGCAGCCCTGATTTTGGGTTTTAAAATTTACAATACGTTTTTCAAGCGGCTTACGAAACAGGGTGTGGATTAAATGAAAACCAGAGAAAGAAGGCAAGGGATCGTTCTGGTCAATACTGGGGAGGGCAAGGGCAAATCATCCAGCGCTTTTGGTATGGTGTTTCGTGCTGCCGGTTGGGGTATGAGTGTCTGTGTAATCCAGTTTATCAAAGGGCAATGGCAAACCGGTGAACAAAAAGCCGCTGAGCGTTTTGACAATATCGAGTGGCATGCTTTGGGCGATGGCTTTACCTGGGATACCAAAAATCCTGAGCAAGATATAAAAACCAGTCGGGATATTTGGGAGTTTAGCAAACAGAAAATACTTTCCGGTCAATTTGATTTGGTGGTACTGGATGAAATCAATTATTGCTGTGGTTATCAATGGATCGACGGTCAGGAAGTGGCTGATTTTATTCAGCAGGATAAGCCCGCTTGGTTGCATTTGGTGTTAACCGGGCGAAATGCCGCGCCCGAAGTGATAGCCATAGCCAACACAGTGACAGAAATGCAACGCATCAAGCATGCGTTTGATACCGGAATCAAAGCCGAGCAGGGTATTGAATTTTAATCTGAAAAAATTCCCTAACTCTGGCAGAATTGCCGCCTTTTTTAACCTTTCTAATGAGTTTAAGCATGCAACAAGCCAAACAACTTATCCAAAACTACTATCAGGCCTTCAATAACGGCGACATGGATACTTTCCTGAGTCTGCTGACGGATGATGTGATCCATGACATCAATCAAGGTGATCGTGAGCAAGGTAAGGCCGCTTTTGCCAAATTCATGCAAAAAATGAATCATCATTACCGTGAGCAGCTGGTTGATATCGTTGTGATGGCGAATGATGACGGCAGTCGCGCTGCTGCCGAATTTGTAGTTTTAGGCGAATACCTGAATACTGATGAAGGTTTACCAGAAGCCAATGGACAAAAATATCGCTTACCGGCGGGGGCTTTTTTTGATATTCGTGATGGCAAAGTGGCACGAATCACTAACTATTATAATTTGGGCGACTGGATTGCTCAGGTTGATCCGCAGTAAATGTTTGAATTTGGGTGGATCTAGTTTGGTCTGCTTCCTAATTACCGATTGCCGATGTAAATGACTTGGCATAGAATCCGAAGCGTGACACTTCGGATTTGCCGAAAAAATAATTAATAACAGAGGAGAGCAAGTATGAGTGAAGCACAGAAATTAATGATTGCGGTTGTAGGCGTGTTTATCGTCGGTTTTATTATGGTTGGCGCCAATAAAGAGCAAACCAACGAGCAAAAAGAAGCCGCATCACAAATTCGTACCTTGGTGGCGATGCAGGAAATGGCCACCCAAAAATGCCCTAAATTGATCCAAAGCAAAACCGGTACCCAGGTGTTTTTTCCATCCAAAACCGATACCGATAAAGAAACCTATGTCACTATGGAGTGGGTGGGCGAGCCAGGCGATAATTTTAAAACCGCCTCGTGCACCTTACATCAGGTTTTGGGCGGTGTTTCCAAACTTGTCATCGACGACAAGGTCCTGATTGACAAGAAAATCTAGCTGTTATCGGCGTTTCCCAATTCTTTCGGAAGCGCCCGATTCATTTTGTGCTGGCATCAGCCAGTCTTGATATGGCGCTATTTGGCGCCAATTTTTCAGTATTAATTCTCAGGCTTTGACTTGGTAGAGCAGTTTTAAGGGCTAAGCTTTGCTGTTTGTGTTGATTCTTTTTCAAGGAATACAAACAGTTTTGCAGCCAATGGGTAGACGTGTTTTTGCTGTAAGCAAATAAAAGTTTTATGACAACGATAGAGTAAGACAGAGGTAAATCATGACAGAAACTTTTCATAAAGGGGTTTTAAAAACCTGGAAAGACGACAGAGGTTTTGGCTTCATTCAACCCGATGCAGACGATAAAGACGTTTTTGTACATATTTCGGCGTTAAAAGGGATGGCTAGACGTCCGGTGCGTGGCGATATCATTTATTACGAAATAGGTCGGGATGCTGGCGGTAAATTCAAGGCAGTCAATGCCCGTATCGAGGGAGTGGAAGTGTTGAAAGCTCCGGCCAGAGCGGCCAAAAAATGGTTGTTATTCGTGGCAATTGCTTTGGGATTGGTCAGTGCAGCTGTTGCAGCCTATGCCTATTTGCAGACAACTGCAGGATAATCCGCGTTAGTATCAAATTAAAATTCTCGCAGTTTTTGCAACATGAGTGATTCACAAAAATGGTTTGCACTGGCGTTTGTGGCCGGGTTGGGTGTCTTGCTTTATTGTCTGGCGCCCATGCTAATGCCTTTTGTGATGGCTGCTATTCTGGCTTATCTGGGAGATCCCCTGGTTGATAAACTGGAAACCTTACGTTATCGATCCTGGCGATTGAATCGGACCTTTGCCGTCATTGTGGTGTTTTTGGGGATCATTCTAATAGCGACGGGGATTTTGCTGGTAGTGATTCCCACCATTGAATATCAAATTAGTGAATTCATCGAAAAACTGCCATCTTATCTGCAATGGTTTAATAAGTCGGTAGTGCCAAAGTTGCAGACTTATTTTGGTAAAGGCATCAGGCCGTTAAAAACCGAGCAACTGATTGGCATGATTCAGGCTTATTGGCAGGATGGTGCTAGCGTTTCGGAAAACCTGCTGCAATCGGTATCGCATTCCGGCGCTGTGATTTTAGGCTGGGTGATGAATCTGGTATTGATTCCGGTCATCAGCTTCTATTTGTTACGGGACTGGGATGATCTGGTGGTTAAAGTCCATAATCTATTTCCGCGGACTGTGGCTAAAACAGTTGGTAAATTAGCTACTGAGGTTGATATCGTGTTGGGGGCATTTTTACGTGGTCAATTTTATGTGATGTTGGCAGTAGGGCTGATTTACAGTGCAGGCTTGCTGATTATCGATCTGGATTTGGCGTTGCTGATCGGCATGATCGCCGGTTTGATTAGTTTTGTGCCTTACATGGGGACTATCGTCGGCGTCGGTATGGCGTGTATTGCCGCCCTGCTGCAGTTTCAGGATGCCATGCATCTGGTTTCAGTGCTGTTGGTTTTCGGTATCGGCCATAGCATAGAAGGGATGTTGCTGACGCCCTGGCTGGTAGGCAATAAAATCGGTCTGCATCCGGTGGCGGTTATTTTTGCGGTGCTGGCTGGTGGACAACTGTTTGGCTTCTTGGGGATTTTACTGGCTTTACCAGTAGCTTCGGTCATCATGGTATTGCTGCGGCACATTCACGAACGCTACACGGTGAGTCAGTTTTATGGTGGCGGACACTATCTGTGATCGTGCGATGGGTTTTAGTGTGGGGTTTTTGGCTGATCAGCAGTGCAGTGTATGCGAGCGATCTTCAACGCGAACTGGATTATGCCGCCAGCATTGAAAGCAGTTCGCTAGTTGGGCGTGTGGTTTGGTTGGAAGTTAATCAACAAAAGTTTTTAGGTTTATTCACCGATTCTGAAAAAACTCGCAACCAGCAGGCAGCGATCATCTTGCACGATCAGGGCGAACACCCCGATAATCAGGCCGTTGTGCATGGTTTGCGCACGGAAATGCCAAGGCATAACTGGGCAACCTTGTCGATTCAATTACCTTTGCGGGAAGTTGGGGCGGTTGCAAATGAATATTATGGTTTATTTGATGAAGCCCATAGCCGAATTCTGGCTGCAGTTAAATATTTGCAGGATCAAGGTGCCAAGCAGATTGCTTTGGTCGGCTATGGCACGGGTGCAGCTATGGCCGCTTATTCCTTGAGTCTTAAACCAGAGGGGTTGTTAGGCTTGGCGGCGATTAGTTTGCCCATGGCCGATAGCCCGTTACCCCAGGCCCAAACCGGCCAATTCATCCGCAAAATAGCCTTGCCGGTGCTGGATATCTATGCCGAATTCGATTTGCCGGAAGTGGTTGATACTGCCCGACAACGCCGGATGTTGGCAAAAGACAATCCCGGCTATCGGCAAATGCTACTCAGCGGCGAAGATCATCATTTTCAGCAGGACCCGGCTTTGCTGGTCAAGCAGGTCTATAGCTGGTTGACTTTTATTTTGACCCATTAGTACAACTACAAACACAGGAGCATTGTGATGCGTATCACCAACGAAATTGCCGCAGAAATTCATTTGTTATCTTTATTTAACTTAGCTTCACATCAGGAAGGTGTGAAGGTGCATGGCGACGCTGATCCACAGTTGATCGAAGCAGCCAAACGCTTGTGTGCCAAAGGAATTACCACGCAAAACGACGGTGGCTATTTGACTGATTTAGGCATTGAAGCCGCCGAGCATGCCCAACGCATGTTGACCATATTGGCTTAAGATTAAAACTAAGTACTTTTTATAAGTTGTGTGGATATGAGGGTTGGAAGTGATTTACCAACCCGATCAAAAACATGCATTTTTTTAAAGGCATGCTTGGTTGGAATCGATATGAATTTGTATTGATGACTTTTAAAGCATGCTCGAATTTTCCAGTCTCAGGGTTATATAAGTCTACTGTTTTGTTTGATTTAAACCTGAATTTGTAACGGCATGACGGCTACTACAAGGTTTTGCCAAATTGGTTGACACATTGTTTCAGCCAGCGGGCCCGATCATGATCTTTGCAAATCAATCTTTTGGAAAACGTTCCTCAACGAAGAGGTGGTAGCGGTTTTTGCCGGTTTGTTTGGCAACATACATAGCCTGATCGGCATGCCGCAATAAGGTATCGGCATCGGCATCATCATTTGGAAACAGCGTAAAACCTAAGCTGGCTGAGACTGCAACAGAGATTTCTCCGAATTCGATTGGTTCTGCTACCTTGGCTAACATCCTCCCCAAAACCACCTGACATTCACGCGGATCATTGAAATCCAGTAACAACAAGACGAATTCGTCGCCGCCTATGCGTGCCACTGTGTCGCCAGCACGCAGACAATCCTTGATGCGTTGTGTGATTTCAATAAGTAGCAGATCGCCGACATCGTGACCATACTGGTCGTTAACCGGTTTGAAACCGTCCAGATCCAAATAGCAAACCGCCATATAACACCCGGCACGGCGGGTATGGGTCATGGCCTGTGCCAGACGGTCGGCAAGCAGCAAACGGTTGGGAATACCGGTTAAGGGATCGTAGTGGGCAATTCGTTCCAGATCGTATTCGTGATTTTTCAGTGGTGTGATATCTGCGGATAAGCCGATGAAGTGATGAATATCGCCATGTTCATCGCGGACCACAGAGATGGAGGTCAAGGCTGCATACACCTCGCCATTTTTGTTGCGGTTCCAGAGTTCGCCATTCCAATGATCATTAGCGAGCAACGATTGCCACATTGCTTGATAAAACTCCACAGATTGTCGGCCTGACTTGAGAATACGCGGGGTTTTGCCCAACACATCCTCGCGGGAATAACCGCTGATGCGGGTAAAGGCGGCGTTAACATCAATGATGTGATTGTCGGCGTCGGTGATAACGACGCTGTCGTGGGTATGGGCAAATACGCTGGCGGCGAGACGTTGCTCAGCTTCACGACGTTGTAATTCTCGGCGTAATTGTTCGCGTTCCAGCAAATTGCGGATGCGTAAACGGGCGATTTCAATATTGATCGGTTTGGTCAAATAGTCGGCAGCACCCAGAGCAAAGCCTTGGGTTTCGGCGTCAATTTCAGTCAATGCGGTGACGAAAATCACCGGAATGTCTTTTAATACTGCATCGGCTTTGATACGTCGGCAAGCTTCGTAACCGTCCATGTCCGGCATCATGATGTCGAGCAGGATTAGTGCCGGTGGATCGTCATGGGCTAATTCCAGGCCTTTGCTAGCTGAACTGGCAATTTGAATTTGGTAATCGTCTTGTAATGCCATGCCCAGCAAGGCCAAATTGGCTGGCATGTCGTCGATAGCCAGTATTTTCAGAGTTTTACTAGTCATTTATTTAGCTCACTCGGGCTGGCCAAAACTGGAGCGCAGTTGTTGCAATTGCTTATGGGCCAGCTCAAATTTCATATCGTTGATCAGTTGACCAATGATAAAAAACCGTGCGGCTATGTCGCTACCCTCGAGCAGATTTTCCAGTACTTGATATTGGTTAATGGCTGCAAACATGTTTTTCGCTAGCAACTGGTCAAGTTCGTCTAGTGCCTGCCCAATCTCGGGCTTAGCCAGAATAGAGAGGGTTTTTTGCGGTAGTGAGGAGATTAGCGGTTCGATGTTGTGTTCATCGTTAAGGTTTTCTCCAAGCATAGCCGAAATCGGCGAATATAGCGATGCGCTATCAAGATTCTGGTTCTGGATGTCGGGCGGTATGGTTCCCTCTTCAGGCTTGCTTTGGATGATGTTACAACGGATGCGAAACCAGAAACGCGCGCCTTGTCCGGGCGTGCTATCCACGCCGGTTTTACCCTGCATCAATTCGGCAAGACGTTGCACAATTGATAAACCCAAACCAGTCCCGGCATAACGTCGGGTCGAACTGGCGTCAATCTGAGTAAAGGGTTTAAACAGCAGGCGCTGGTCCTCTGCGGATATGCCAATGCCGTTATCGAGCACTGAAAATTCCAGTTCGGCCTGTTGATCGGCGCATCTGATCTCGCGGGCTTCAATAATGATCTGGCCTCGATTGGTAAATTTGATGGCGTTGCTCACTAAATTGGCCAGCATTTGCCTGACCCGCATCTGATCGATTTGATAGCACTGTTCGGCTGGGCCTATCCACGTCGCAGTTAATTGCAGGTTTTTTTGATGTGCGCTTTCAGCGAATAGCGACATAACCTGAGCATTGATTTGTCGCGGGTTCACGGCTGAGTATGCCAGTTCCAGTTTATTGGCTTCAATTTTAGATAAATCCAGGACATCGTTTAATAGTGTCAGCAGGGTTTGCCCCGACGATAAAATGGTTCGGGCGCATTCACGGTGTTTGTCCGGCGGACAATCAGTGCTGCTCAAAAGTTGCGCCATGCCAAGAATGCCATTCAGCGGCGTGCGGATTTCGTGGGACATAGTGGCCAGAAAGTTGCTTTTGGCTTTATTGGCAGTTTCCGCGATGCGAGTCTTGATCTCGTTGCTTAAAATCAGCGCCATGTGCGAAAAAAACGGCGCAAGATAATTGCGCATCTGTGCCGAACCCAGCAAATCGGACATTTTGATGACACCAAGCAA
>CAZJYS010000001.1:5624-15014 GCA_964550075.1 uncultured Methylomonas sp. | reverse complement strand
TCGGTCATGACTCTTGGCTAAGCCGACGTTGAATCGCATCAGCTAAGACTGTTTCCAGATGTTCAAGACCCACATCCTTCCATTGCAAAGGCAAATCGACAAAACGTGCAGCCGCTTCGGCAGCAGCGGTAAAGTCTCCGTTACAGGGCGTTCTGAGCGCGAGTATATATTTGTGGCTGCTATGAAAGATCTCGCGTATGACTGTTGTGTTCATGCCGAAGCAGGCGGTTATCATGGGTTCCCAGGTCAGCGCCCAGTCTTCGAGCAGAAAGTAGGCACCTTTTTCCAGTTCCTGCATGAACAACTCATAACCGAGCAACATGACAATGCAGTTCTGGCCTTCGGTGCGACAGGTATGATGACCTTCCAGATATTGTTCCATCAGCGGATGGCAACCACCATAAAACACCAGGGTTTTTTCACCGATTTTCTCGCGTTCTTCCAGAGCCTTATTCAGTTCGATCGACAGGCGATTTAGGTAATTATGCAGAGCCGAATCCAGGTAATGGGTATGTACATTCCAATGATTTTTTTCTATGAGTCGATCAACTTCCTTGCGCAGAATGCCGCATCCGATCATGGTTAAGGGCTGCTGGTTTTCTTCGTGGAGGATAAAGGTTTTCATGATAGCGTTCCATATTCGAAAGCAGCATTCAGCATGACTTGGATGTTGGCTTCAGGAACTGCCAACGGCATGACACCAGTCCCGAATAAAAAATGTCCACCGGGTTTGCCGATGTCGATGATACGTTTAACTTCAGCGCGGGTTTGCGCTTCCGACCAGTGAATCATTTTTATATCATCGATAACACCGCAAGTTAAGCCGCGCGTGTTGATCAAACGTTTGGCTTCGTCGAGATCGGCCAGCGGGCTTATGTAATGGGTTTTGATAGCCAGTTCGTCAAAAACCAGATCGATGACATCATTAAATGGTGCCATGCCGCAGTAATACACAACATCGGCGACGCCTCCCGGTGCCAAGTCGCGCTGCATCCAGGGCAACACGGTGTTGCGGACCATGTCTTTGCCAACAAAATACGGCGAGCCGAATGGTGTGGAATAAATGAGAACATTGGCGCCTGCTGCACGCAGTGCAGCGATATGGCGTTGAAAAAAATCTGAACATTTGCGGATTAATTCGTCGCGCAGATCAAACGGTCCGAGCAGGAATAATTCCATCCATTTGTCCATGCCCATCAAAATGGCTGGTAAGGTAGTCGAAGCGGTAACATAAGCGCAGATTGGATGTGTGGTTCCAACTTCACTACGTAAAATACGCAGGCAATCGGCGACGGATTGCCAAGCTTTAGTCTTGGTGATGTCGGCGGGAATCTCGAATTTGGCAATGTCGTCCAGATTTTTGATGACGAAATCGGCGACATTGGGAGCGCCGTCATCGGCGAACAGAATTTCCTGGCAACCCAGCATTTCCGCTTCGTTGCCGACATAATGCAAGCTCCAGACATTGTCATGGCCGTAACGTTTTAGCATACGCAGTTGGGCTTCGGCGACAAACTCGCCATTGGAAAAATAATTTTTGGGGGACATCCCCAATTCCCTGGCACCCTGATCCAGCAAATTACAGAACACTGGTATCCTGGGGGCAGGAGTGCCATTAAAAGCAGCTGCGAGAATTTCCAGCGCGGTCATGGTTTGACCTCGCGTATCAGTTGAGTAATGATCTTGGCGGCGGTCACCCCGTCAGGTGCCCAGCCATCGGCACCCACTTTGGAGTATAACTCCGGATCGAAACGATAGGGTGCTCCACCAACTACCAGTTTGATTTTGTCTTCCAGACCCTGTTCCTTTAGTAACGCTCGTACTCTCAGGCTGCCTTTTTCGCTGGTGGCGGTATGTACCATCATCGCTGAAACGGCAATCACCTGCGCGTCCTGAGTGACTGCAGCATCGACAAATTGTTCGGCGCTGACATTGGTGCCTAAATCGATGACATCGACCATCAGTGACTTCAAACAACCAATGACAATACGCTTGCCCAGCGAATGAAGGTCACCGTAGGCTGTGCCTATCACCACACGGCCTATTACTTGCGGCGGGTTGCTGAATTTTTCCAGCATGCGTTCGGTAACATCGGCGGCAATTTGCGCGGTCATGAAATGTTGAGCCAGGTTGGAATCCGGATCTTTTTCTATGCGGGACATCATTGCTTCGACTGCCGGAATCACCAATTTGAACACCACGTCTTCCGGACTGTAACCATCGCTGAGGGCCAGGTTGACGACATCCAGCGCGGCCTGTTTATCGGTCTCGAAAACTGCCTCGTTGTAGGATTGAATATAGGCATCAAGCATTATCCGTACTCCAGGGTTGTAATCGTAGGTTGTCGACAAAGCGATTTTCGTAATCCAAAAGTCCGCCGAGATTAATTGTCCGGGCTCGCTCGAGAATAGCATTCAGCTGGGAGTCGCGATCCGTCGTTAATAGCATCTTTTCACAGCCTGCCAGACTGGCATTGGCCAAAATCCGTATTCGATCCGGATCGATGCTTGGAAGCAAGCCGACCTTGAATGCACTATGCAAATCTAGATGCTGACCGAAACTGCCACAAATCCACAATGTGTCAATATGACTTAAAGTCAATCCGGCCAAGGCGAGTAATTGTGCCATGGCTGCGGCGGTTGATCCTTTGGCGCGCTGAAAAATATCGACATCGCTCGCAAAAATAGCACTATGTAGATTGCCGGAATCGAGTAAATAACCATTCGGCGGTTGCGGCTCGGCAAAGCGTCCGGATGGCTTCAACAGCTTTGCTTCGACGAGTAAGGCCATTGCGTCAATAAAACCGCTGGCGCAAAAACCACGAGCAATGGTTCCACCGATAGTTTGCAAATGCCAGTTGTTATCCGTTTTGGTGACTTTGCAAATGGCGCCGTTTTCGGCAGTTAAACCGTTACGCATGCCGACGCCTTCGAAAGCCGGGCCGCCAGGTACTGAAGTTGTCCACAAGGTTTGTCCGTCCCAAACCGCTATTTCGGTATTGGTGCCGAAGTCCGCCAACACGACCGGCAGAGGTTGATCGATGATGTTGGTAGCGATTAGATCAGCAAGTAAATCTGAACCGATGAAACCGGCCAGGGGTTGGACGATGGTGATTTCGGCATGGGGCATACGCCAATGCTTACGCCAGGCATCAATGTCGTTGGGTTGGCAAGGGATTGGGAGTTGCCAATTTTCCGGTTGATGGAGGCTGGTGGTGTCATTACCGCAGATCAACATCAGCATGGCTGTGTTGCCGACTATCAGCACGGAGCCGATTTCAGCCAGTATGGTGGACACTTCACCCATGTCCCGACTCAAAATGTCCCGAATGCCCCCAATGATGGCTTTGCGTGCCTCCTCGCCGATGAGTCGATTCTCATCAGCGGCCTGCTGCTCGACACTCAGTCGAGTCAATACATCGGCGCCATGCGCTACTTGCGGGTTGATACTATATCGGGTGCCAATACGTCGACCGGTTTGCCGATTCCACAGTGACAGCCGAATATGCGTGGTGCCCAGGTCGACGGCAATCCCGTAAACATATTGGTCGATAGTGTTGTTAGTGCTGGCACGGTATAACTGGCTGGTATCCAGACTTTTCCATTCCGAATGGGGTGCCGGATTGTCAAGATAGAGTTCACCGGCACTGCGCCCATGCAGTTGACAGGCCAATCGCATACCGATCGCCAGATCTTCGGGTAGCAGTTTTTGTCGTTCCGCCAACGTGGGAGGATTGAATTCACCGCTGACAATCTGAATCAGACAAGCTCCGCAGCTACCCATGCCACCACAGGCTGCACGTACTCTCAATTCGGTGGTATCCAGTGCCTGTCGCACTGAAGTATCGGCTGACAATGGCAGTCGTAGGGTGTGATCGGCGCTGCGTACCGTTAGCACTAGAGTATCAGTTTGATCGGAATCCGGCGTATTCATCATGGATATCATCCCAATGTTAGGGGGACTAGTAGATTAGCGAGAGTTTAGCCTACAAGCCCCCTCTTTATTTTTCACCCCAGACTGCTCTAAACAAATCCGAATGCTACATTGGGTTTCAACGGCGTCTTGCACAAATAGAATGGATTTCCATTTTTTAGGTTGCCATTGATTTCAAACCTAGAGTGCAAGCAGATTTTAAAAGCCTAATTCAAGCACCCATTTGATAGAAATATAAATCACCAAAACCAGGATCAGGCTGTAACTAAAAAATCGAAACGGATTTTTAAGATTATGCAGCCAGAATCCGGGTTGCAAACCTTGTTCTTTCAATGATTGATAATGGGCTTTCTGGTCTATGGCTCGCTGTTGCTGATAAGCATCAAACAACGGGCGTGCCTGTGCCAAGTCCTCAGCGTGATAAAGCCAAATGCCCGGCAGGGAAACCCCAAACATACCGGCATGGGTTTCATAAAATTCTATTTGATTGGAGACAAGTAGTTCGCGCACATCATCGGCTTCATCACTAGGAACACCTCTTAAATCAAAAAATAGAATCGACATGGCGGGAGTTAAATTGAAAGTCTGGCGATCAATAGTATTGGAATGTATTACCGTTGACAATGTTGGCAGAAATAGCTGGCGCGTTGGCCGATTTTCAATTGCTGGATAGGTTCTGCGCACTGCATACAGGGTTGATTTTGGCGCCCGTAGACTGACAGGGATTGTTGAAAATATCCCGGTTTACCCTGATGATTCAGAAAGTCGCGTAATGTGGTGCCGCCTTGATCGATAGCCCACTGCAAAACCGTCTGAATCGCATCGACCAATCGTTGGCAATCATTTAAGGTTAAATCGCCGGAAGCCCTATTTGGGTGCAGGCCAGCCAGAAATAACGATTCACTGGCGTAAATATTGCCAACTCCAACCACTACATGACTGTCCATAATCAGACTCTTGAGTGGGAGACGCCTTTGTCGGCTGCGGGATAAAAGATATTCGGCAGTAAATTCGTCGGATAGGGGTTCAGGTCCCAAATCAGCCAATAAAGCGTGATGTTCGGGCGGGGTATCCGTCCACAGTACAGCACCAAACCGGCGTTGATCATTAAAGCGTAAAACGGTGTCGTCGCTAAAAACAAAATCGATGTGATCATGTTTTTTGAGTTCCGCAACCGGAGTGGTAATTCGCAAATTACCCGACATGCCCAAATGCAGCAAAATCGTGCCGGTTTCGGTTTTTAATAACAGGTATTTGCCGCGCCTATCGACACCAATCAAACGTTGACCAGGTAGGGTTTGACTCAAAACATCGACAGGCACAGGCCAGCGTAATTGCGATTGGCGGACTACAAGTTGTTTGAAGGTTTTACCCAGGATGTGCGGTGAGATGCCGCGTCGACTGGTTTCGACTTCTGGCAATTCAGGCATCAGCAATCAGATATGAGCCAATAGATGTTGGGCTTCGTTCTGAATTTTTTTACGAATCAGCAACAACTGCCAACGACTGCCGCCGCACTGCCGCCAGAGCAGGCTGGCGCGAATTCCAGCCAGCAGGAGCGAGCGGATTTTGTTCACGATACTGGCGTTTCCCAGGTGCTGTGGATCGCCATTGATCATGATGCGTGGTGGGAGCGTACTGATGGTGCTGTGATAAATGTCGGCCAAATTTGCCAGCACATTTTCATGCATGATCCCAAAATGTTCAGCCTGGGCTTGCGCTTTACCAATCCCTATCTGAATCTGATTCAACATATTGGGGTTTTTGCTGAGTTGTTTTTGTAAATAAATCAGCTGTGCAGCATAGCGGGCTTGCTCTGGATTGGCCACCACCCGGCTGGTTAATTGTTTGTCCAGTTGCTCCAAACCATGTTTTACGCCGGATAAGCCATTGTAAACATCACTAACACTATCGGAATCTATTTTCAGCACGCTACCTATGCTGGCGGTAATAGCGTCCTGATCTGCATTGCCGGTGGTTGCCAGTTGACGCACCAGAGAACAAACCTGAGCAATGCCGGCTAAGGCGATTGTTTGATTGCTGAGCGAAATTAACGACATGGAATTATTTGCAAGTGGTTGATGGACAGTCTGGGCTGACTGGATTGCCGGATTTGATCCAGGATTGCAGACCATTTTGTAAGTGATAGACGTTTTTCATGCCGATTTTGTCGGACAGCAAGGTTCCAACATTGCCGCTGCGGTTACCTGAACGACAGACCAGGATCACAGGCTGATCGGGGGATGATTTCAATTTTTCCAGTTCTGCCAACCATTTGTCTTGATCGAATTTTCCCTGAGCATCAAATGACTGCAATTTCTGGCTGTTAGCGATGACACCGGAAGCTTGCCATTCGGCTGGAGTACGGATGTCAACGACCAAAGCATGCTGGTTTTGTTGCATATCCAGTAATTGTTCCGGGGTCACGTTCTGCAACTCATTGGCCTGAGCAGGATTACAAAAAAAGGCGATAGTCAGCATTAACGATAAAAGTGATTTCATAATTCGAACCCTAAAGTTATTGGATGAATGGCATTATTTGGGTAGACCACCAATGAATACAGTCTAAATAAATGGCGGTGATACGTTCTGGTTCAATGTTAGCGAAGGATGGTTTGTCCAGCGTCCATTGTTCATAATCCAACGCAAATTGTAACGCTTCACCGGCTGGACCGGATTTATTCAAAATTGCTTTGCTTACTGTATCGGATAAAGGTAACTGTTGCAGGGCTTTTTCCAAGGACATGTCCAGGATGCTGTCCAGACCAGACATAAGGCCCACTAAAAAATAAGTTTCCGAATCCTGTTGCAGTTCTTTGGCCAGTAATTCGCACATTTTGGCTCGAATCATGATGGGTTGCAGAACGGACGAAGGTTTTGCAGACATCGAGGATAAGGTCAGAATATTCACCCAGCGCTTTATTTCTTTTAAGCCCAAGTAGACTAAAGCATGCTGGATCGATTCAATTTTATTGGCAAGCGCAAAAGAGGCAGAGTTGATGTAATGCAGCAGCTTATAAGTTAAACCAACATCCTGGGAAATGATTTTGCCGATTTCCTGAAAACTGACATCCGGCTTGTTGATGCTGCTCATGAGTTGAATTGCTGCGGTTTGCCCCACGTTTAAGCGTCGGCCCTCAACAATATGTGGCTTGCTGAAGAAAAAGCCCTGAAACAGCTCGCAGCCCCAAGATTTTAACGATTGAAACTCTTCGTAAGTTTCCACCTTTTCTGCCAGCAATTTAAGCTTGTAAGGCTTTAATTGTTCGATTAACTGTTGCGTGACGTCCAGACTGTTCGCCATGATATCCAGTTTGATGATGTCAACGAATTCAAGCAGAGGCAACCATTCCGGAGTGAGTTCGAAATCGTCAAGGGCTATGGTATACCCCAGGGAGGAGAGTTCCCGCAGATTGTTGATTACCTGCCTGTCCACTTTTACATTTTCCAGCACTTCGATGACGATACGTTCCTTAGGTAAATTTAATGGGGTTTTTTCCAGGATGTTTTGCGTTGTGAAATTGATAAAGGCCTTGCGTGAGCCCACCAGCTCATTCAGACCAATTTCCAGAATGGTGTCAGTGATAACCTGATTGGTGGCAGACGTAGCCTGATCATTGGCGCGCAGATCAAAATCCTTACCCCGAAATAGAATTTCGTAGGCATAGGTATTCATTTCAAGGTCAAGAATTTGCTGGCGGCCTATCAGGAATTCTGTCATTGGGTTTACGAAATAAGAAGCGTTGAACTATGATGCAATTTTGCATGCCTTATAACATGTTCGACAAAATTCAGTCGAGTTCATGCAAACCGGCGCTTTTGAACATTATTACCACAAAATAAAGGAGATACATCATGTCTGAATCAGTGTCCATTGCAGTGACAGGAATGAAATGCGGTGGTTGTGAAGCCACGATTACTAAGGCCTTGGAAGCGATCAACGGGGTGTTGAAAGTCAAAGCCTCTCATCAGGATAAAAAAGTCGATATTGAGTTTGATGCTGAACTTACCGATCTCGATACGCTGGAAGATGCCATTACCGATGCAGGCTTTTCTGTCGACTAATCTTTCCGATTTTAAGACAGACTCACTTACACCATGCAGGCAGGTTGATATGAATACAGGATCAGAGCTTAATTCGCAGGAAGAAACCCGTTTATCCATTCTGGGTATGCGCTGTGCGGGCTGTATTGCCGCTGTCGAAACTGCGCTGCAAGGGGTTGAGGGTGTCAGTGAAGTGAATGTTAACTTTGCCGATCACTCAGCCATGGTGCGCGGTACGGCCAATCATGCACAAATGAAACAGGCCTTAAAAGAGGCCGGTTATGATGCGGCTGTAATGGAGGGGCTTGAAGATCCAAGCGATGAGGAACAGCAGGAGGAAGAGCGTTATCGCGATCTGATGCAAAAAGCCGCAGTGGCGGGTGCATTGGGCATACCACTGATGCTGGGTGCGCATCTTGATTGGTTTCCGTTGATGGGAACTGCCGAGGGTACCGGATTCTGGACCAAGGTTGCGGTATTGACGCTAGTCGTAATGTTTTATTCCGGCGGGCATTTTTTTCGTAGCGCCTACAAATTGTTGTTGGTCAAACAAGCCAATATGGATACTTTGATTGCTTTGGGTACGGGTTCCGCCTGGCTGTACTCCTCCATAGTGATAGATTATTCCGGTCAACTGCCGTCTTTGTCTAATCACGCCTATTTCGAAGCCTCTGCGGTGATTTTAGCCTTTATCAATCTAGGTAGTGCTTTGGAAACCCGAGCTCGGGGTAAAACTTCAGCGGCGATTCGGGCATTGATAGGCTTACAACCCAGAACGGCTCGTGTAGTGCGGGAGGGGCAGGAAATCGATATTCCCATTCAGGACGTTGGTTTAGGCGAAGTTTTACGGGTCAGACCGGGTGAGAAAATCGCTGTGGATGGGGTGTTACAGGAAGGGCACTCAACGGTCGACGAATCGATGTTGACCGGAGAATCCTTGCCTGTTGAAAAACTGGTTGGCTCAAAAGTAGCGGCAGGCACCATTAATCAAAACGGTAGTTTTTTATTTACTGCGACCCGAATCGGTCGCGATACGGCTTTGGCGCAAATTATTTATAGTGTGCGGCAGGCACAAAGCAGCAAGCCTGAATTAGCCCGCTTGGCTGACAAAATATCGGCGATTTTTGTACCGGTGGTGGTGGCCATTTCGGTTTTGACCTTTTTTATCTGGTTGATTTTTGCCCCGGAACCAGCGCTCGGCTATGCATTTGTCACCGCCATGACAGTGCTGGTGATTGCCTGTCCTTGTGCTTTAGGTTTGGCAACCCCGATTTCGGTCATGGTGGCAGTCGGGCGAGCGGCACAAATGGGGGTTTTGATTCGCAAAGGCGAAGCCTTGCAAACGGCTGGAAAGCTGACCTGTTTAATCCTGGATAAAACCGGAACCGTGACGACGGGCAAACCCAGTTTGGC
>CAZJYS010000001.1:0-5524 GCA_964550075.1 uncultured Methylomonas sp. | reverse complement strand
CCTGTTTAATCCTGGATAAAACCGGAACCGTGACGACGGGCAAACCCAGTTTGGCGCATGTGGCCGCATTTGCGGATTTTACTGAGGATCAAGTTTTGCAACGGGCGGCCAGTCTGGAATCCGGTTCAGAACATCCTTTGGCTGCTGCAATACTGGCTGCAGCCGAAGCCAAAAACCTGAAATTGGACAAAGTACGTAAATTTCATGCGGTTGCCGGGCACGGCATAGCCGGGCGTATTGCTGATCAACCGTGGTTATTGGGAAATGCCGCTTTAATGGCTGAGCATGCAGTAGATATTCAAGCCTATCACGAGAAAATGGCCGAATTGGCCAGACAAGGGCAAACCCCTATGTTTCTGGCCGTGGATAACACGGTAGCCGGCATTGTATCGGTTGCGGATCCGATCAAACCGGATTCAGCCAAAGCCGTGCAAGCGTTGAAAAATCGCGGAGTGCGGATATTGATGGTGACCGGGGATAATGAGATCACCGCCAAAGCCATTGCTGCACAAGCAGGAATTACAGAAGTTCGTGCTCAGGTTTTGCCGCAAGACAAAGCCGCAGTCGTTAAACAGCTTCAGTCCCAAGGCGAAATAGTCGGCATGGTAGGTGATGGAATTAACGATGCACCTGCTTTGGCACAAGCCGATGTGGGGTTTGCGATTGGCACCGGCACCGATGTGGCGATCGAAAGTGCGGATGTGGTGCTGCTGCAAGGCTCACTACTGAAAGTGCCGGAAACGATGGCATTATCCAGGCTGACAGTCGAAAATATTAAGCAAAATCTGTTAGGGGCATTCTTTTACAACACCATAGGCATTCCTGTTGCGGCGGGTTTGTTGTATCCCTTGTTTGGGGTGTTATTAAATCCGATGATTGCCGGTGCTGCCATGGCCATGTCTTCCGTGACTGTTGTCAGCAACGCCAACCGTTTGCGCTGGATGAAACTTGATGAAGCAGGTAAGTCATGACGATATAAGCCAATAACCCGGTCCAAAGTAAGCGACTTATTCGAACGTGAATCTAATGTTACAATAAGCGGCTTTATGCTTCAGTCCTTGTCGGGATTGATGAACCGCTAATCAACGTGTGGTCGCTTATGAGTAAACTGAAATGTGCCGTTATTGGCGCCGGATATTTGGGGAAATTTCATGCGGAGAAATATGCATCGTTAAAAGATTGTGAGTTGGTTGCCGTGGTTGATATCAATCAGGACGCAGCCAAGCAGGTAGCCGATTTGTATGGCGCTCAAGCCATGACAGACTATCAATCCCTATTGGGTCAAATTGATGCTGTCAGTATTGTGGTTCCCACCAGTCTGCATCATAGCGTGACACGAGATTTTCTGAATGCCGGTTCGCACGTTTTAGTTGAAAAACCAATTACTGTTACCGTCGAAGAAGCTGACGATCTGATTGCGATAGCCCGAGATAAGAATCTGATTTTACAAGTCGGGCATTTGGAGCGTTTTAATCCTGCTGTACGTGGTTTAGAGAAAATAGAAGATAAACCGCTATTTATCGAATCGCATCGGCTGTCGCCTTTTAATCCGCGTGCCAACGACGTCAGCGTAGTGCTGGATTTGATGATCCACGATATTGACATCATTCTGGCGTTGGTGGACTCGGAAGTGGAACGGATTGATGCCAGCGGTACGGCGGTTTTAACTCAGGGTACCGATATTGCCAACGCCCGAATTACTTTTAAAAATGGCTGTGTGGCCAACGTCACTGCCAGTCGCATCAGTATGAAAATGGAACGCAAGATGCGCATGTTCCGCCCCAGTTCCTATATCTCGGTCGATTTCCAAAATCGAGTCCTGATAAAGCACAGAACCGGTGAAAAAGAAATGTTTCCCGGTATTCCGGAAATATTGACAGAAGAGTCGGTATTCGAAAACGGGGATGCCTTGCTGGAAGAAATCAAACATTTTGTTTCCTGCATCAAAAACGGCGAAAATCCGCTGGTGTCCGGCGAGGCTGGACGCAAGGCTTTGGCAACAGCCATTGAAATCACAAAATTCTTAAAACACGGATAAGGGCGGTATTTATGATCCCTATGGTTAACCTGAAAGCGCAATACGCTGAAATTCAAGATGAAATTATCGGCGGATTCGCCGAAACCTTGGATAACTGCGCCTTCATTCTGGGGCCGAATGTGCAGGCTTTTGAAAAAGAAGCTGCCAACTATTTGGGTGTTAAACATGCCATAGGCTGTGCTTCCGGTACCGATGCCTTGCATCTGGCTTTATTGGCGGAAGGTATAGGAGCGGGTGACGAGGTGATTACCAGCGCTTTTACTTTTATCGCCACGGCCGAAGCTATCAAATATGTAGGAGCCACGCCGGTATTTGTCGATATTGATCCTGCTACGTTCAATATCACCCCAGAAAATATCCTGAAAGCCATTACACCTAAGACCAAAGCGGTGATGCCGGTACATTTATTTGGTCAACCGGCTGATCTGCCAGCGATTAAGGCGATTTGCGATAAGCATGGTTTGAAACTGATCGAAGATTGCGCGCAATCTTTTGGCGCTACTGTCAATAATCAGCAAACCGGCAGTTTTGGTGATGCGGCGGGCTTCAGTTTTTTTCCCAGTAAAAATCTGGGGTGTTTTGGGGATGGCGGTTTGGTCACCACCAATTCCGACGCCACGGCCGCCAAAATCAAGCAATATCGAAACCACGGTTCTGATGTGCGTTATTACCATGATGTGATTGGTTATAACAGTCGCCTGGATGAGTTGCAGGCGGTGGTATTGAGGGCGAAATTAAAGCGTATCGATCAATACAATGCGGCGCGTAGGCATGCAGCGCATCTTTATTCCGAACTTATGTCCGATTTACCGTTGACCACGCCTTATGAAGATGGTGTAGGTGTGCATGTTTATCATCAATATACCTTGTTATGCGATCGGCGCGAACAGGTGATGAAAGCTCTGCAAGATCAGCAGATTGCCAGCGCCGTTTATTATCCGGTTCCGTTACATCAGCAAAATGTATTCAAAGAGGTTTGTGCCGGTTTGAAGCTGCCTGTAACCGAATCAGTAGCTGCGCAATGTTTTTCATTGCCGATTTGCGCCAATCTGAGCGACGACACCGTCAGGCAGATTGTTGCTGTGATTCGTGATGTGTTGGTTGCTAATCCAAAATAATGTAGGGTGGGTTAGCGTAGCGTAACCCACCGATTACTTTTCAGCCTCACGGTGGATTACGCTAGCGCTAATCCCCCCTTGTATCTCCCATGCCTGTTTCTAATTCAACTTACACCGTTCTCTTCAGCGCTGGTGAATCCTCCGGCGATCAGCATGCCGCCCACATGTTTCAAGAACTGCAAAAACTCTGCCCCTCTTTAAAGGGTATGGGTATGGGCGGTAATAAAATGCGCCAGGCGGGTATCGATATACGGTTTGATTCGTCCGGTATCGGTGTGATTGGCTTGGTTGAAATCTTGAAACATTACGGCGAAATTCGACTAGCCTTGCAGGTTATGAAGCAGACGTTGATGGATGAAAAGCCGGATTTATTGATCTGTGTGGATTACAAGGAATTCAATCTTAAACTGGCCCGGTTTGCCAAGAAACTGGGCGTGAAGGTATTGTTTTATGTCAGTCCCCAAGTCTGGGCTTGGCGATCCGGGCGGGTGGTGACTTATGGCAAAGCCATCGACATGATGGCGGTGATTTTTCCCTTCGAAACGGCTTACTACGAAGCCAAAAATGTCCCAGTGCGTTATGTGGGTCATCCGTCTGTCGACAAAGTGCATCCTTTATATAGTAAGGCTGAAGATTTGCAGCGTTTTGGTTTGGATGCAAAAAGACCGATAGTCGGCATTCTTCCCGGGAGTCGCAGCAACGAAATCAAACGCATGTTGCCGGTGATGCTGCAAGCGGCAGCACAATTGGCCCAGCGTCATGCTGATATGCAGTTTCTATTGCCACAAGCCGACTCGGTGGACGATGGGATTTTGCATGAGCATCTACAAAACTCATCATTGCCGATCAACGTGATCAAACAACAGGCTTATGACGTGATTCAGTGTTGCGATGCCGTGATGACAACATCGGGTACCGCTTCGCTGGAAATTGCCCTGTTGGGCGTACCCATGTTGATTGCGTATCGTCTGTCTCCGTTAACCTATTGGCTGGGCAAGCAATTGGTTAAAATCCCCTTTATCGGTTTACCGAATATCATTGCCGGTCGGGCCGTTGTCAAAGAACTGATACAGCATGAGGCCAGTGCAGAAAATATGGCATTGGAAATCGAGCGGTTGCTCAATGATCAGAATTATCGGGCGGATTGTCTAAAAGGGCTGCAACAGGTCAAACAGCGGTTAGGTGAAGGCGGCGGTTCTAAAAATATGGCTGAGTTGGCTTTGGAAATGTTGGAAAAATGAAGCGAATAACTCACTCAATTTTCGGGGCGGCATATAGATAAAGCTAAAGTTCAGTCAAATACTGCCGATATGATTGTGAGTTAAAACACGGCTGGATCGGGTTATGAAAATTAATAGCAATATTAATGCCTTATTTACTGGGAGAAACCTAAAAGCCTCAACGAATAATCTGCAAAATACTATGCAGAGACTTTCATCCGGCTTGAGGATTAATTCTGCCAAAGACGATGCTGCAGGGTTGGCGATTTCGAATCGTTTCACCTCTCGAATCAATGGAATGGAACAAGCATCCAGAAATACCAACGATTCAATTTCCATGTTGCAAACCGCTGAAGGTGCGCTATCCACTGTTACCGACAGCTTACAGAGAATCAGAACCCTTGCCGTGCAAGCTGCCAATGGCACGAATAGTCTGGCAGATAAACAATCGCTACAAGCTGAAGTGCAACAACTCAAAGACGAGATCAGGAAACTCTACGATAGAACCAACTTTAATGGCGTTCAATTATTCGATCGCGGAGAAGCCACCCGAGATAGCAACGAAAACGAAACATCCGTTATCAATGGCTTACACAGCTATTGGTTGGAGCAATCAGAAAATATCATCGAAAAATATTATGGGCTAAAAGGCGACAATGCCATTTTGCGGGTTGATATCAAAAGTTTTACGGATGGTGCTGGACATACTGCAGCCCGTGTCGTTGGCACTATTCAAAGTGGGGAGACGTTGGTGAGCAACCAAGTGATGGAAATCGACATGGCCGACTTCACTCCGCCCAATTTACCCAACGGCGGCAAAGCCCCTTTTTATAATGACCGTATCATTGCTCATGAAATGGTTCACGCCGTCATGGGGAGGACTATAAATGCGACAGATGCAGGTACGCCAAAATGGTTTAAAGAAGGATCAGCCGAATTTATTCATGGGGCGGATGAGCGTTTATCAAATGACATTGACTTAAGCAACGTGGCAACCGTTGTCAATAGAATTGGTGATGGTTCGTCTGCAGCATGGGGGAATCAGAGCATCGATTATTCGACGGCTTATGCTGCAGTCCGCTACATGCATGCCGAAATTAAAGCCAACGGAGGTGATGGGATAAAAGACATCATGACTTATTTAGCCG